>DATHTC010000031.1:0-5929 GCA_035463735.1 Gaiellaceae bacterium
ACCGACCCACGGACGCCTACGTGGGGTACCAGGTACGTACCTGGTACCGACGGTGGCGCCGGCGCCACGTGGCGCGACGCGCAGACGCCGCGTGCAAGCGGCGTCGCGCCGCAGGCGTGCCAGGTACGAACCTGGTACCGAGGGTGGCGACCACGCCCCCTCCCGTTACCCTTCGAGGGCATCGGCGCCCGCGACGACCTCGAGCAGCTCCTGCGTGATCGCCGCCTGCCGTGCGCGGTTCATCGCCAGCGTCAGCGAGTCGATCAGCTCGGCGGCGTTCTTCGACGCGTTGCGCATCGCCGTCATGCGCGCGCCCTGCTCGGACGCGGCCGACTCGAGCAGCGCGCGGTAGAGCTCCGTCTCGAGGTACACCGGCACGAGGCGCGCGAGGATCTCCTCTGGCTCGGGCTCGAAGATGAAGTCGCCGCGGAGCGCGTCGGCCCGACGCTCGTCCTCGTCCGTCTCGAGCAGGTGCTCCTCGATGGGCAGCACCTCCTGCACGGTCACCTTCTGGACGAGGGGCGAGACGTACTGGTTGTAGACGACTCGGACCGAGTCGACCTCTCCGTCGACGAAGAGCTCCGTCAGCCGGTGCGCCATCGCCTGCGCGTCCGCGTATTCGGGGCGGTCGCTGAAGCCCGTCCACGCGGTCATGACGTCGTAGCGCCGGAAGGTGAGGGTCGAGCGGCCCTTCTTCCCGGAGACGAGCCAGCGCACGTCCTTCCCCTCCGCGCGGAGCTCGCGCTCGAGCTGGAGCGCGCGGCGGAGCACCTGCCCGTTGAACGCTCCGGCGAGGCCCCGGTCGCCCGTGAGGGGCACGATCGCCACGGTCTGCACGTCGCGACGCTGGAGCAGCGGGATCGAGCGGACGCTCGTCGAGGCGCGGGCGACGCCGCCGATCAGCTCGAGCATCCGGTCCGCGTACGGGCGCATGGCCTCGATCCGCTGCTGGGCGCGCCGGAGCCGCGCCGAGGCGACGAGCTCCATCGCCTTCGTGATCTTGCGCGTGTTCCGGACCGAGCGGATCCGGCGCTTGAGGTCCTGGACCGACGCCATCAGGCGCTGACGAGGCCCTTCTCTTCCTCGACGTTGAACCCGTTCTTGAACCGCTCGATCTCGGCCTTCAGCTTCTCCTCGGTGTCGTCCGTGATGTCCTTCGTCTCGCGGATCGACTCGAAGATCGACTTCTCGGCGCGGAGGTGCTCGCGCCACTCCTCGTGGAAGCGCGGCACCTGCGGGGTCGGGATGTCGTCGAGGTGGCCGTTGACCCCGGCCCACAAGGCGGCCACCTGCTCCTCCGTCGCCCACGGCTCGTACTGCGGCTGGTTCAGCGTCGCCACCATCTTCTCGCCGCGGTTGAGCGCGCGCTGCGTCGCCGGGTCGAGCTCGGACCCGAACTGCGCGAACGCCTCCAGCTCGCGGTACTGCGACAGGTCGAGGCGGAGCCGGCCGGCAACCTTCTTCATCGCCTTCGTCTGGGCCGAGCCGCCGACGCGCGAGACGGAGATGCCCACGTTGATCGCGGGCCGGACGCCCGAGTAGAAGAGGTCGGACTCGAGGAAGATCTGCCCGTCCGTGATCGAGATCACGTTCGTCGGGATGTAGGCGGACACGTCGCCCGCCTGCGTCTCGATGATCGGCAGTGCGGTGAGCGAGCCCCCGCCGAGCTCGTCGTTCAGCTTGCACGCGCGCTCGAGCAGGCGCGAGTGGAGGTAGAAGACGTCGCCGGGGAACGCCTCGCGTCCGGGCGGCCGGCGCAGGAGCAGCGAGAGCTGGCGGTATGCGTCGGCGTGCTTGGTGAGGTCGTCGTAGATCACGAGCGCGTGCTTGCCGTCGAAGAGGAAGTGCTCGCCCATCGCCGCGCCGGCGAACGGAGCCATCCACTTGATCGGCGCGGACTCGGCCGCGGGCGCGTTGACGATGATCGTGTACGCCATCGCGCCCTCCTCGCGGAGGCGCTCGTACACCTGCGCGACCGTCGAGCCCTTCTGCCCGATCGCCACGTAGATGCACACGACGTCGCCGTCGCGCTGGTTGAGGATCGTGTCGATCGTGACCGCGGTCTTGCCGGTGCCCCGGTCGCCGATGATCAGCTCGCGCTGGCCGCGGCCGACGTTCGTCATCGCGTCGATCGCCTTGATGCCCGTCTGGAGCGGCTCCTTGACCGGCTGGCGGTCGACGACACCCGGTGCCTTGAACTCGAGCGGGCGGCGCTCGCTGGTCTCGATCGGTCCCTGCCCGTCGAGCGGGTTGCCGAGCGGGTCGACGACGCGCCCGAGCAACGCCTCGCCGACGGGGACGGACGCGACGGCGCCCGTGCGGCGCACGGGCTCGCCCTCGGTGACGTGCTCCCACTCGCCGAGGAGCGCGACGCCGACGTTGTCCTCCTCGAGGTTCAGCGCGATGCCCGTGACGCCGTGCTCGAACTCGAGCATCTCGAGCGAGACGCAGTTCTCGAGCCCGTGCACGCGGGCGATGCCGTCGCCGATCTGGAGCACCGTTCCGACCTCGGAGAGGTCGGTCTGGACGTCGTACTGCTCGATCCGCTGCTTGAGGATCGAGGTGATCTCTTCCGGGCGAAGCTTCAAGTCACGCTCCTTCTTAGCGTCGGACGATCTCCTGGCGTAGGCGGTCGAAGCGGCCGCGGATGCTCGCGTCGACGCGGAGCGTCCCGGCTTGGAGAATGAACCCGCCGATCAGGCCCGGATCGACGCGGCGCGTCGCCTCGATCCTGCGACCGGCGGACTGCTCGATCTGGCGGAGGATGTCGGCGGCCTCGTCGTCGTCGAGCTCGACGGCGGTCGTCAGCTCGACCTCGAGCCGGCCCTCGGCGCGCGCGACGAGCTGGTCGAACTCGGCCGCGATCTCGCGCAGCTGCCCCGCGCGGCCCTTCTCGACGAGCAGCAGCGCGAAGTTGCGGACGCGCTCGTCGGCGCCGGCGAGCAGGTCGCGCACGACCGCCGCCTTCGTCCGGGGGTCGACCTCGGGGTTCTCCAGCAGCGCCCTGAGCTCGGACACCTCGTCCACCGCGACGGCGAGGTCGGCGAGCTCCTCGCGGATCTCGGCGAGGCTGCCGGAGTCCTGCGCGGCCTCGAAGAGCGCAGCCGCGTAGACGCGGTGGGCGGCGGCCATCAGGTGCCTCTAGCGCTCCGCGCGCTCCAGCGCGGAGAAGTCGAGGTCGCCGACGGCGTCGTCGATGAGGCGGCGCTGGGCGTCGCGGTCGAGCGCCTGCCGCGTCACCTTCTCGGCGGCGACGAGCGCGAGCTCGGCCACCTGTGACCGGATCTCCTCGAGCGCGCGTGCCGTCTCGGCCTCGATCTGGCGGCGGGTCTCCTCGAGCCGGCGCTGCCGGTCGGCCTCCGTCTCCTCACGGATCCGCTCGCGCATCGAGTCGGCCACACGACGCGCCTCGCCGAGGATCTCCTCGGCCTCGCCGCGGGCGTTCGCGCGCAGCGCCCGGTGCTCCTCGAGCAGCTTCCGCGACTCGGCGCGGGCGCGGTCGGCTTCCATCAGCGAGTCGCGGATGCGCTGGCGACGCTCGTCGATGATCTTCTGGATCGGGCCGAACGCGTACCGGCGGAGGACGAAGAACGCGATCCCGAAGCAGACCAGCGTCCAGATCATCAGACCCGGGTTCGGGTCGATCAGGGGGTTGACGGCGAGGGGCAGCGCGAGCGGGACCATCGGCTAGACGAGGACGAAGGCGAGCAGGCCGCCGATGAGGCCGTAGAACACGACCGCCTCGGTGAGGGCGAAGCCGAGCCACATGATCCCCTGCAGCTCGCCGCGCAGCTCGGGCTGCCTGGCCACCGACTGGATCATCGAGCCGAAGATGTTCCCGATGCCGATGCCGGCACCGAGCGACCCGAGGCCGATGCCGAGCGCGAGCGCGACGGCCTTGCCGGCGTCGACCGCGGTGTCGGCCTGGGCGAGCACGGGGTTCAACACGTGTCCTTCCTCCTTGGATTAGTGCTCCGGCTCAATGGCCGTGCCGATGTAGATGGCGGAGAGCGCGGCGAAGATGAACGCCTGGATGGAGACGACGATCACGACCTCGAAGAGGTAGAAGATCGTCGCCATCGGCACCGAGAAGACCGCGAGCACCCACGACTCGAGCACGAACATCAGCCCGATGAAGGTGAGGATCAGCATGTGCCCGGCGAGCATGTTCGCGTAGAGACGGACGGAGAGGCTGATCAGCCGCATGAACTGGCCGAGGATCTCGAGCGGCACGATCAGCGGGTACAGCCCCTTCGGGACGTCCGGGATCCAGCTCTTGAAGTAGCCCACGGCGCCGTTCGCCCGCACGCCCTCCACGTGCGTGAACACGAACGTCATCAGCGCGAGCGCCAGGGTGACGGCGATCGACGACGTCGCGGCGTAGACCCCGAGCGTCGGCAGCTCCACGCCAGCGATCTCCACCCGCTCGTCCGAGATCGGCAGCGGGATGAATCCGAGCATGTTCGTCACCCAGATGAAGAGGAAGAGCGTGGCCACGTACGGGAACCAGCGCGCGATCGCCTTCGAGGGGAGCCCCTGCTCGGCGATCTGCGTCTGGGCGATGTCGTAGATCAGCTCGCCGGTCGTCTGACGCCGGTCGGGGTCGACGCGCAGGCGGAAGCGCATGAGCAGGATCCCGATCAGGATCGTCACCGCGGTCGCGAGCCAAAGGTAGGCGACGGCCTTGTTGATTGACAGGTCGAGCGGGCCGACGTTGATCTCGACCCAGGCTGGGAGCTCGAACTCGTGGCTCGGGTCGAACTCCTCCGTGCCATTCTCGGCAGAGGCGAACGCGGTGGCCGGGAAGGTGAGGACGAACAGGCCGAGAATGGTCAGAAGGCGCCTCATCGCGGGGAGCTCCCGAAGTAGAGCGCGAGCGAGACGGCGAGCTCCAGCGTGTACGCGAGCGCGTAGACGAGCGCGGCGGCCACTCCCAGCCGCGCGTCGGAGGCGGCCACCGCGATGGCGACGGCCATCACCGCGACCGGCCGGAAGGTCATGCCGATCCCCACCACGCCGGAGGAGGCGAGACTACCGGCGTCCGCGCGGAGCCGCGCCAGCACCAGCCCGAGCAGCTGGGCGGCCGCCCACAGCGTCGCGCCGAGCGCCCACCCGGCGAGCGGCAGCCCGGCGACGAGGAAGACGGGGAGCGCGAGCGCGACGACCGTCGCCCCCGCGAGCACCGGTGCGATCCGGCCAGGGACGGGACGTGGCGTGTCCAGGGCGCGCCCGATCACGAGAACGCCCCGCGGTAGCGGCGGTAGACGGCGAAGACGGCGGCAGGGATCCCGACGATGACGCCGCCGAGGGCGCCCAGCGGCCACGACCCCGCGGCCCACCCGACGAGCGCGCCGACGCCCGCGCACGCGCCCGTGGTGCCGAGCAGCAGCCCGCCTGCCCCGGCAGGGTTCAACGTCTGGCGGGCCCCCGGCTCCATCCGCGGCGAGCATACCAGAGCTTGTGACGGCCGAAATCCGTTGGATCTCGGCTACAGGACGGACTTTGTATCGTTGCCGGCATGCAGGTGGAGACGATCGGATCCGGGCCTCGGGTGGTGTTCGTGCACGGCTCGGCGACGGGCCCAGAGACGTGGTCGCGGCAACGCCCGCTCGCGAAGCGGTGGACGCTCGAGCTCGTGACGCGGCCGGGGTTCTGGCCGCTCCCGCCCGTCGCCCGCGTCGACTTCGCCGCCGACGCCCCGCTCGTGGCCGCACAGCTCGAGGCCGGCGCTCACCTCGTCGGGCATTCCTACGGCGGCGTGATCTCGCTCCTCGCAGCGGCACGGCGTCCAGGCGCGGTGCGCTCGCTGACGGTGATCGAGCCGCCGGCCTTCGCCGTTGCGCGGGGGCACCCGGCGGCGGACGCGTTCGTCGAGCTCGCGGAGCGGCACTGGCGGGAGTCGCCGCGCGAGCCGCGCGCGTTCCTCGCC
>DATHTC010000032.1:0-2684 GCA_035463735.1 Gaiellaceae bacterium
TCGCCGCGGAGCTCGAGGTCGCGCTCGGCGAGCTCGAACCCGTCCGTCGTGTCCACGAGGGCCTGCAGCCGCTCCTGCGCCGCCTCCGTCAGCTCCTCCTTGCGCCGCGAGACGAGCAGGCAGTACGACTGCTCGCCGCCCCGCCCCAACCGGCCGCGAAGCTGGTGCAGCTGCGCGAGGCCGAACCGGTCAGCCTCCTGGACGATCATCACGGTCGCATTGGGAACGTCGACGCCCACCTCGATCACCGTCGTCGCGACGAGCACGTCGAGCTCCCGCGCCTTGAACCGCGCCATCAGCTGGCGCCGGTCGGCGGGCTTCAGCCGGCCGTGGAGGCAGCCGACGCGGAAGCCGCGAAGCTCGGCCGCACGCAACCGCTCCGCCTCCTGCTCCGCCGCCCGCGCCCGCGACGTCTCCCCCTCCTCGATCAGCGGGCAGACGACGTAGGCCTGGCGGCCCTCGTCGAGCAGCCGCCGCAGCCGCAGGTAGGCCTCCGAGGCCCGCTCCTCGGGGATCCAGCGCGTGACAACGGGCTTGCGGCTGGCCGGGGGACGGGCGATCTCGGACACGCGGAGGTCGCCGTACACCGTCAGTGCGAGCGTGCGCGGGATCGGCGTCGCGGTCATGTGCAGGACGTGAGGCGCGCGGCCCTCGGCGAGCGCGGCCCGCTGCTCGACGCCGAAGCGGTGCTGCTCGTCCACGACCGCGACGGCGAGGTCGGCGAACTCGACCTGCTCCTGGATCAGCGCATGCGTCCCCACCGCGATCTGCGCGTCGCCGGCCGCGAGCGCATCGCGCGCGGCCGCATGCTCCTTCGCGCGCACGGAGCTCGTGAGCAGCACGACGCGGACGCCGAGCGCGGCGCACAGCTCGTCCACGGTGAGGAAGTGCTGCTCGGCGAGGGTCTCGGTGGGCGCCATGAGCGCTCCCTGCCGCCCCGCCTCGACCGCTCGCAGCAGCGCGTAGAGCGCGACCACCGTCTTCCCGGAGCCGACGTCGCCCTGGAGCAGCCGCTGCATGGGGACGGAACGTGCGAGGTCGGCGTCGAGCTCGCGAATCGCCTGCTCCTGCTCCGGCGTGAGCGCGAACGGGAGCACCTCGCGGTAGCGCGCGACCAACTCGCCCGGCTCCCCGAGCGGCGGCGCGACGGCAGCCTCGCGCTCGCGCGCCCGCCGCGCGATCCCGAGCTGGAGCACGAGCAGCTCGTCGAAGGCGAGCCGGTGCCGCGCGGCCTCGGCGTCCTCCGGCGTCCGCGGGCGGTGGAGTGCCACGACCGCGTCGCGGCGGAGCGGCAGCGCCTCGGCCTGGCGCAGCGACGCCGGTAGCGCGTCGCCGACGTCGTCCGCCGCGGGGAGCGCCGCCTCGACGAGCGCACGCAGGCGCTGCGGGGTCACGTCCTCGGTCGCGGGGTACACGGGCGCGAAGTCGGCGGTCGCCCGCGCCTCCCCCACGTCGTAGGACCGCACCTGGAACCCGCCTCGCCGGCCGACGGCGCCGCGGAGGCGCATGCGCGTGCCCGGCGTGAGCCGGTCGACGAGCCACGGCTGGTTGAACCACACCGCGTCGACCTCGCCGGTCTCGTCGCGCACGCGCACCGTCTGGATCGTGAGACGGCGAGCCGTTCGGCGGCTCGACGCGCGCACCACCGTCCCGTCGAGCACGACCTCCTCGTCGCCCCAGAGGTCGCGGATCGCCCGCTGGGGCGCCGCCTCCTCGTAGCGGTGGGGCCGGTGGTGGAGGAGGTCGCCGAGCGTGCGCAGCCCGAGACGGGCGAGCTTCCGCGCGAGCGCGGGGCCAACCCCGGCGAGCGTGTCGACGCCGGCGGCGAGACGGGCCGCCCGCGGTGCCGTCCGCGTGGGCGGCCACGCCGCCGGCGGGTCCACGCTCGCGAACCCCGTGGGACCACGGATCACTGTCGCCGCCACGGCCAGGGCGGTGTGACCTTAGGCGCAGGGTCGGACGACGCCATCGCGCAAGCGTACGATCCCGCCGTGGGCGAGCCGAAGGCGACTGCGACGCACGTCGAGGAGGTCGTGCCCGGCGTCGTCCACTGGTCGCTGCACGACGATCGGATCGACGCACTCAGCGCCTCGCACGCCGTGCTGGGCGACGCGGGGTGGGTGTTCGTCGACCCGCTCCCGCTCGCCGCCGAGGCGCTCGGGAGGCTGCAGCCGGCGGCCGCGATCGTCCTCACGGCGGGAAGTCACCAGCGCTCCGCGTGGCGGCTGCGGCGCGAGCTCGGCGTGCCGCTGCACGCTCCCGCGCTGTCGCGGACGCTCGAGGAGGAGCCCGACGCGCGGTACGGCGACGGCGACGTCCTGCCCGGCGGCCTCCGTGCCGTGTTCACGCCCGGGGCCGGCACGACGCAGCACGCGCTGCTCCTCGAGCGCGACGGCGGTGTGGTGATCACCTCGGACCTGTTCACGCACCCGCGGGGCGGCAAGCTCCGACTCGTGCCGGCGCGCTTCATGCACGACCCGGCACAGGCACGGAGGAGCGCGGAGGTGCTGCTGGAACTCCCGTTCGCGGTGCTTTGCACCGGCCACGGCGCCCCGGTGACGGAGGACCCAAAGGCAGCGATCCGCGCCGCCCTCGAGCGGACGTAGGCCGCGCTGAGCGGTCCGACCGTGTCCGCGGACTGTCCCCGGCAATGGAGGGAGGGGGCATGGGGGAACCGCCAGGTG
>DATHTC010000033.1:0-9325 GCA_035463735.1 Gaiellaceae bacterium
TCGACGGCCAGGCGTGGGGAGGCGGCGCCGAGCTCGCCTGGGCGTGCGACCTGCGGGTCGCCTCCCGGACGGCGAGCTTCGCCCAGCCGGAGGTGAACGTCGGCGTCACGCCCGGCCTCGGCGGCGCGGCGAAGCTCGCGCGGCTCGCGGGGGAGGCGGCCGCGCTGCGGCTCGTCCTCGACGGCCGGCCGGTCGACGCGGAGGAGGCGTACCGGCTCCGCCTGGTCGACCGGCTCGCCGACGGGTCGGCGGTCGACGCTGCGGTCGAGTGGGCGACGTGGATCGCCTCCCGGCCGCCGTGGGCGCCGGCGTCGAACAAGGCGCTCGTGAAGGCCGCCCGGGACGTGTCGCTCCGCGACGCGCTCCGCCACGAGCTCGCCACGTTCGCCGAGCACTGCGCGCGCCCCGACGCTCTCGAGCTGATCCGCGCGGCGCAGTCACGCTACGACGCCGGCGGCGACTCGTACGACGCGTTCGGGCTGCCGCGACCGTAAGCCGTTCCCCGCGCGTGCTCGCCTACGTCGCGACGGCCGCGAGCACCGCGTCCCATGCGAGCTCTGACGCGACGACGCCGAGCGCGATGCTGTCCAGGGCCGGGTTCTCGACCTCGTTCGTCGACACCGCGTAGAGCACGTCCCCGTCGACGAGCGCGTGAAACGGCTGGATCGCCCGCGCCATCGAGGCGTGCACCTGCCGGCCGAGCGTCCGCAGCAGGCGCGCGTCCACGCGCTGGTTCGTGACGACGACGGTCAGCGTCGTGTTCCCGGGCGGCGGGTGCACCGGGCGGCCGGCCGCGAGTCGCTCCTCGACGCCCGGGACGAGCGCCCGGCGGGCGCCGGTGGCCGCGTCGAGGTGTCCGCGGACGACGGCTCCGTCACGGTCGACGATCGCCCCGACGGCGTTCACGACCGTGAAGACGGCGACCCGGGTCGGGCCGACGGCGCGAAAGGCGGCGCCCTGGCCGGACGGCTCCAGCTCCTCGAGCGCGAACGTCTTGCCGACCGTCGCCGACCGGCCCGCGCCGCGCGCGCCGAGCGGGAACGAGCCGGGACGCGCGGCGCGGAGCGCGGCCCGCCCCAGCTCCTTGTCGGGGTAGACGCCGTTGTCGCGCGGGCCGTAGTCGAAGACGATCGCGCCGGCGACGAGGGGGATGTCGAGCCACCCGGTCCGGTAGCCGCGGCGGGCGAACAGCTCCGCCGCGACGCCGCTCACCGCCTCGAGCCCGTACAGCGAGCCGCCGGCGAGGCAGATCGCGTCGACGGCCTCGTGCCCCGTCCCGAAGGTGCCGGGGGAGCCGCCCCGCACGTCAGTCTGCAGTGCCGCCCGCGCGGCGAAGTGGAGGACCGTGCAGCCGGTCGGCCCCTCGTCGTACTCGGCGCAGCCGATCTCCAGCCCGGGGAAGTCGAGCTCCAGCACCCGTCCGGGGAGGTCCGTCCGCGGGACGAGGTCGACGAGGTCGTTCGAGAGCCGGTCGTCCGGGCCCGGGTCCACGCGGCGAGCCTACGCGGAGGCGCCTACCCGGCGGCGAGCACCTGCGGCGCCGTCTCCCTGATCCGCGGGCACGCGCCGGGCGTGGCGGGAAGCGCGGGTGCCGTCAACCGGCGCGGCGCCGGCGGACGACGAGCACCGGTGACACCGCGCGATGGGCGACGCGCTCGCTGACGCTGCCGAGCGAGGCCGGGCCGTGGAGCCCCCGGCAGCCGAGAACCAGGAGGTCCGCTTGGTGGGAGGCCGCGACGAGCGCGTCCACCGGCCGCCGCTCGTCCAGCTCGACCGCGCCCGACCGGCCGATCGCCTCCGTATCGATCCGCTTGCCGCCGGTCGCGGTGACGACCTGCACGCGCGCGCCGAGCCGGTCGCCGAGGGCGCGCGCGAGCGAGAGCGCGTCGACGGCGCAGTCGGAGCCGTCGTAGCCGACGGTGATCGCCCGTGGTGCCCACGCCCCGCCGCCGGCCGTCGCGCGCGCGACGAGGACGGGGCACGGGGCGTCGTGGATCATCTCGGTGACGAGGCTCCCGACGACGAGCCCCCTGAACCGGCTGCTGCCGTGGCGGGGGACGACGAGGAGGTCGGCGCGGTGCTGCTCGGCGGCCGCCAGGAGCGCACCGGCGGGACGACCGGACACGATCTCGACGTGCGCCGACGGCGTCCCCTCGAGCGCGGCCAGCGCCTCCGCCCTGATTCGCTCCGCCTCCGCCTCCAGCTCGGCGGCCGCGTGCGTCGCCTCGAAGCCCGCCCCCGCCGCCAGCCCGAGGTCGAGCGCGACGACCCCCACGAGCTCGCTGGCTGGCGCCCGCAGCGCAGCCCCCTGGCGGAGCGCCTCGAGCCCGTCCTCGGACCCGTCGACGAGGCAGACGACCCGCTCGAACCCGGCTGTGTGCCCGTCCCCGCTCACACCGTCGCCTCGGGCACGCGCCGCCGGATCACGAGCTTCGCGAGCTCGAGCACGGGGAGGATCGTGACGGCAGCCGACACGACGATCGCCCAGTCGCCGGCGGAGAGGCTCCTCGTCCCGAAGGCGTCCTGCAGGAACGGGACGTTGATGACGAGGACGAGCAGCAGGAGCTCCCACGTGACCGCGAGGTTCAGCCAGCGGTTCGCGAACGGGCGCTCGAACACCGAGCGGCGGTCGGAGCGGTAGCCGTACGCCTTGAAGAACTCGATCAGCACGAGCGTGGCGAACGTCATCGTCATCGCCTCCTCGAGCACGCGGTCGGTGGAGAGGGCCCACGAGAACAGGCTCAGCGTGACGAGCGCCGACCACGCGCCGCCGGTCCCGATGAGCGCGATCACGGGGCGCGTGAAGATCCCCTCCTCGCGTCTCCTGGGCGGTCGGCGCATGAGGCCGCGCTCCGGCGGGTCGACGGCCAGCGCCAGCGCCGGCAGGCCGTCCGTGGCGAGGTTGACGTAGAGGATCTGGACCGCGCTCAGCGGCAGCGGCTTCCCGATCAGCGACGCCCCCACAAGCAGCCCGATCTCGCCGAGGTTCGCCGAGAGCAGGTACATCAGGTACTTCTTGATGTTCCCGAAGACGGACCGCCCCTCCTCGACCGCGGCGACGATCGAGGCGAAGTTGTCGTCGGTGAGGGTCATCGAGGCGGCTTCCTTCGTCACGTCGGTGCCGGTGATGCCCATCGCGACGCCGATGTCGGCCTTCTTGAGCGCGGGCGCGTCGTTGACGCCGTCGCCGGTCATCGCCACCGAGTGGCCGTTCGCCTGGAGCGCGCCGACCACGCGCAGCTTGTGCTCGGGCGAGACGCGCGAGTAGACCTGGATCTCGTCGACCTCCCGTTCGAGCTGCTCGTCGTCCATCCGCTCGAGCTGCGGGCCGGTGACGGTGCGCCCGCCGGTGAGGAGCCCGACCTCGCGCGCGATGGCCTCGGCGGTGAGCGGATGGTCGCCGGTGATCATCAGCGGCCGGATCCCGGCCTCCTCGCACGTCCTCACGGCCTCCTTCGCCTCCGGCCGGGGCGGGTCGATCATCCCGACCAGCCCGACGAAGGTCAGCTCCTGCTCCGCGTTCTCGTGCGTCGCGTCGTGGCGGCGCGCGACCGCGAGCACGCGCAGTGCGTCCCGCGCGAGCTGCCGAGCGGTCTCGAGCAGCTCCTCGCGGGCCTCGTCGTCGAGCGGCGCCTCCCCGTCGGCCGTCAGCCGCCGCGTGCACGACTCGAGCAGCACCTCGGGCGCGCCCTTCGCGTATGCGACCGTGCCCTCCGCCGTCGCGTGGAGCGTCGTCATCCGCTTCGCCTCCGAGGTGAACGGGATCTCGTCGACGCGTGGCAGCTCGGCGAGCAGCGTCTCCCGCTCGAGCCCCGCCTTGGCCGCGGCGACGACGAGCGCGGCCTCAGTGGGGTCGCCGCGCACCTCCCACCGGTCGTCGTCCTCGCTCCGCAGGAGCTGCGCGTCCGAGGCGACGGTCGCGCCCCGGAGCGTCTCCAGCGCCGCCGGCCCCGGCTCCGCGGGAGCGCCGTCGCGCGAGAACGCGCCGTCGGGCTCGTAGCCGGCGCCGGACACGTCCAGCAGCTCGCCGGCGGCGAAGACCTTGCGCACCGTCATCTCGTCCTTGGTCAGCGTCCCGGTCTTGTCGGAGCAGATCACGGAGACGCTGCCCAGCGTCTCGATCGCGGGGAGGCTGCGGACGAGCGCGTGGCGGCGGACCATGCGCTGCGCGGCGAGCGTGAGCGAGATCGTGATCACCGCGGGCAGCGCCTCGGGCACGACGGCGACGGCGAGCGCGGCGCCGAAGAGGAGCATGTCGAAGAACCCCTCGCCGCGGAGCAGACCGAGGCCGACGACGACGACCACGAGCACGAGCGCCGCCCGGGCGAGCAGCATCCCCACGCGGTCGAGGCTCAGCTGGAGCGGCGTCTTCGCCCGCTGGATCCCCTCCAGCATCCGGGCGATGCCGCCGAACTCCGTCTCCATCCCCGTGGCGACGACCACCGCGCGGCCGCGCCCGTAGGTGACGGTCGTGCCCGAGTAGACCATGTTCGTGCGGTCGCCGACCGGCAGGTCGTCGCCGGCGAGCGCGCCGATCTGCTTCTCCACGGGCATCGACTCCCCGGTGAGCGCGCTCTCCTCGACCTGCAGCGCGACGACCTCCGTCAGCCGTGCGTCGGCCGCCGCCCGGTCGCCCGCGTGCAGCAGCACCACGTCGCCGGGCACGAGCTCGCCCACCGCGACGTCTGCCTCTCGCCCGTCCCGCACGACGACCGCGGTCGGCGCGGCCATCCGCCGCAGGGCCTCGATCGCGCGCTCGGCGCGGTACTCCTGGACGAAGCCGAGGATCGCCGCGAACAGGACGATGATCGAGATCACGATCGCCTCGGTCGCGTGGCCGAGGATCACCGAGAGGCCGACGGCGACGAGGAGGATGAGGATCAGGACGTTCTGGAACTGCGCGAGGAGGAGCCGCCACGGCGGCGTGCCCTCCGCCGCCCGCAGCTCGTTCGGCCCGTACGCGGCCAGGCGCCGCGCCGCCTCCTCCCCGCTCAGGCCTGCGTCCGGCGACGTCTCGAGACGCGTCGCGACGTCCTCGACGTCGAGCCCGTGCCAGGCGGCCGCCGGCGCCGTGTCCCCGGCGGGGGGCTCGACCTCGACCTCTGGAGCGCTACGGGGGATGGGGCACCTCCGAACGGGTCGGTCGCACGTCCTCCGTAGGTCTCTCCCGCCGGTGTGGCCGCGCCGCCGGGCCGATCGGCCGGGAATGACGACGGCGCGCGTGGGGGTACTCCCCTACGGCGCGCGACGATAGCAGCGGCCGCCGCCGCACGATGGGCGCGCCGACCTCAGCCGCCGTCGCGTCCGCCGGCCGCGCCGAGCAGCTTGAACGTGCTGCCGAATCCGAGCTCGAGCGGCCCCTGCAGCGCGATGTGCAGCAGCCCGAGCTGCTCCAGCTGCTGGGCGCGCTCCAGTGCGCCGACGTCGATCGGACGCAGGCCTCCGTCGGCCACGAGCTGCGACACCGCCTCCTTCGCGGTCTCGTCGTCTCCCGCGATCAGCACGTCGAGTCGCTCGCCCGCGACCTCACCTGCGACGAGCGTTCCCGCGAACGTGGTGTTGAACGCCTTCACGACGCGCGCGTCGGGGAGCAGCTGCGCGAGCTCCTCCGCGGCGGACGTCCCCGGCGCGGTCGCGAGCCGGTCCGACGTGGTCGTGTCGACCGGGTTGCTGATCTCGACGACGACCTTCCCGGCCAGGCGGTCGGCGTACTGTCGCGCGGCGTCCTTCGTGCCCGGGTAGTAGAGCGCGAGGACGACGACCTCGCCGCCGAACGGGTCGTCCGGCGCGTGCGCCGTCGCGGACCCGCCGAGCTCCGCGGCCAGCGACTCGGCCTCGGACGGGTCACGATCGACGATCTCCACCTCGTGCCCCCCGGCCACGGCACGGGTCCCGATCGCCCGGCCCATCTTGCCGGCGCCGATGATCGTGATCCTCATCTCGATCCTCCTGTGAGGCTGCCGCTCGATCGCCTCCTTCCCGGGCACGTGCCCGCGGTAACCTCGCCGTCCCGTCTCAGCCCGCGGTGCCGTCGAGGACGACGACCGCCTCGAGGTAGTCGGAGCGGATGGAGACGGCGGACCCGCCGCCGCCGTCGAAGCGGCGGACGAGCGCGGCGAGGTCGCCCGCGAGCCCCTCCCGGCCGCGCGTGTCGAGCGCGTCGAACGCTTTCAGCGTCGGGCCGTAGTGCGAGCGGAAGAAGTCGACGAAGTGCTCAGGGGAGCGGTAGCGGAAGGTGAACGTCCGCCGCTCCGCCGTCAGCTCCGCCGCGGCGCCGTCGAACAGCTCCTCCAGCCGCGCCTGCGTGCCCCACTCGACCGGGGTCCGCATGCCTGCCGGCGGCGGCACGTGGCGCGACACGGTCCTCAGCATCTCGCCGATGAAGCCGTCGGGTGTCCAGCTCGCGAGCGCGATCGTCCCGCCGGGGCGGCACACGCGCACGAGCTCGCCGGCCGCGCGCTCCTGGTCGGGAGCGAACATCACGCCGACGGAGGACAGGACGGCGTCGAACGCGTCGTCCCCGAACGGGAGCGCCTCCGCGTCGCCCTCGCGGAAGTCGACCTCGAGGCGCTCGGCGTCGGCGCGCAGGCGCGCGCGCTCGAGCAGCTCGGGGACGTAGTCGACGCCGACGACCTCGCAGTCGCCGCGCGCAGCGGCGATCGCGGCGTTTCCGGTGCCGGTCG
The DNA here is from genome assembly GCA_035463735.1 of Gaiellaceae bacterium. GTDB lineage: Bacteria > Actinomycetota > Thermoleophilia > Gaiellales > Gaiellaceae > DATHTC01. Next base: position 6,684 of record DATHTC010000033.1, read on the forward strand.
CGACGTCGAGGACGCGGGAGCCGGCGTCGAGGTCGGCGGCGTCGGCGAGGCGCTCGGCGATGAGCTGGATCCTCGCGGCGACGGCGCCGTAGTCGCCGCTCGCCCAGACGAGCCGCTGCCGCGCCTTCACCGCCGCCAGGTCGACGCGCTCGTGGGCCGTTGGGGATGCCTGCATGCTCTTCCTCCTGTGCTCGCGCTTCGGACGCGTCCGACGGTAGGCGCGCCGCCCGCTGAGCGAAATCCGGCGAACCACCGAACTTTGCGGCTGCGGATCGCGGTTAGGCTCGGCGTGCCGCGAGACCACGGGAGCGAAGGAGGAGACGATGCTCGGCTGGGTCGGAGACATCGAGCAGCAGACGCTGGACAACGCGACGTTCCGGACCGTCCTCTTCACGGGCGAGCACACGCAGCTGACCGTGATGCGGATCGCGCCCGGGGAGGACATCGGCCGCGAGGCGCACCACGACCGCGACCAGTTCCTCCGGATCGAGCAGGGGCGGGCGCGCGTGGAGCTCGGGCGCTCGGAGGATTCCGTCGACGAGACGCACGACGTCGCCGACGACTGGGCGGTGGTCGTCCCGGCCGGCGTGTGGCACAACGTCGTCAACACCGGCACCGAGGACCTGAAGCTCTACTCGCTCTACTCGCCGCCCGAGCACCCGCCCGAGACGGTGCACCGGACGAAGGCCGAGGCAGACGAGGCGGAGCGCGCACACCACGGGTAGCGGCTCACGCCGGCGGGGGCGGGCCGCGGAGAGGAGTCGGCATGGGACGTCCGGTCGTCCACTTCGAGATCACGGGCCGGAACGGCGAACGGCTCGTGAGCTACTACTCGGAGCTCTTCGGGTGGGAGATCGACGCGAGCAACCCGATGCGCTACGGCATCGTGCCGCGCGAGGGGAACACGAACGCCGACGGGATCGGGATCGGCGGCGGGGTCGGCCAGGGGCCGGAGGGCTACGAGGGCCACGTCACCTTCTACGTCGAGGTGCCGGACGTCGAGGAGGCGCTCGCGGCGGCGGAGCGGCTAGGCGGCACGCGGGTGATGGGGCCGGAGCAGCCGATGGAGGGGCTCGAGCTCGGCCTCTTCCATGACCCGGAGGGCCACCTCGTCGGCGTCGTGAAGGAGGCGTAGCCGCTCGCACCGGCCCTTCGAGCCATGTCGGGGGACAGTCCCTAGGTCTGTCCCCGGACATGTCCTGTGGACGGATCGGCACGCAGTCGGCGCAGGTTCCGTGCGCTCAGTCCGGGACCAGCGGGACGGCTGGGCCGTCGTCTCGGCCGAGCAGCACGCCCCGCGTCACCGCGGTCTTCCCGAAGCGGTCGCGCACGGCGTCCACCGCCGCGTCGAGCGCGCCGTCGAGGTCGGCGTCGAGCGGCAGCACGAGCTGGACGGCGCCGCCCTCGTCGAGGTTCGTGACGGTGACGCCGACGAGGGTGATCCCGCGGCGCTCGATCAGCGGCATCGATGCCGCCAGCAGGCCGCGCACGGCGGCGAGGACCGACCGGGTCTGCGCGGTCGGCCGCGGCAGCGTGTACGACCGGGTCGCCCGTGAGAAGTCGTCGAAGCGCAGCCGCAGCACGACCGTGCGCCCGACGCGTCCGGCAGCGCGCATCCGGCGCGTGACTCGGTCGACGAGCGCGACGAGCGCCTCGTCGAGCTCCGCCGCCGACCGCGGCCGGCGGCCCAGCGCGCGCTGCGCCCCCATCGAGCGGCGCCGGCGGCGCAGCCGCACCGGCCGCGGGTCGCGGTTGTGCGCGAGCGCGTGCAGGTGCCGGCCCGCGGCCCGTCCGAGCAGGGAGACGAGCAGGCCCTCGTCCATCCGGGCGACCTCGCCGACGGTCGTGATCCCGCAGGCGCGGAGGCGCTCCGCGGTCACCGGTCCGACGCCCCAGAGCCGCTCGACCGGCAGGGGATGGAGGAACGCGAGCTCGCGGCCGGGAGGCACCACGAGCAGGCCGTCCGGCTTGGCGACGCCGCTCGCGACCTTGGCGAGGAACTTCGTCCGCGCGACGCCGACGGTGATCGGCAGGCCGACGCGCTCGAGCACCTCGCTGCGCAGGCGCACGGCGATCTCCTGCGGCGTGCCGGAGCTGCGGCGGAGGCCCCGGACGTCGAGGAAGGCCTCGTCGACGGAGATCGCCTCGACGAGCGGCGTCGTGTCCTCGAACACGCGGAAGACGGCTCTGCTGGCCTCGAGGTACGCCTCCATCCGCGGCTCGACCACGACCGCATCCGGGCACAGCCGGCGCGCGCGCCTGCCGCCCATCGCCGTGCGGACGCCCATCGCCTTCGCCTCGTAGCTGGCGGCCAGCACGACGCCGCCGCCCACGATCACGGGCCGGCCGCGAAGGCGCGGGTCGTCCCGCTGCTCCACGGACGCGTAGAAGGCGTCGAGGTCGGCATGGAGGATCGTGGGCTCGTCCATGCGAACACATGTTCGCACAGGCGCAGGCCGGCTAGCGCGGGACGAGCCCTAGGAGCCAGCTGCGCACCGCTGCGCTCACCGCGTCGAGCCCGGTCCGCAGCGCGTGGTCGCCCGACACGCGCACGACCGTGCGCTGCGGCCCCGCCGGCGGGATCCCGAAGGGGTCGCGCTCGCCCTGCACGACGAGCGTCGGCACGGCGACGGCGTCCAGCT
>DATHTC010000034.1:0-5052 GCA_035463735.1 Gaiellaceae bacterium
TCGGTCGCGGCCTCGCCGGCGGCGGCCAGCGCGCCTTCGAGCTCCCGCAGCGAGATGCCCTTCTCCTCCTCGCTGCGGGCGACCGGGTCGGGCTCGCCCGTCAGCTCCGCCTCGAGCTCCTCGCCGGCACCCAGCAGCTCGAGCCGCTCGGGATTGAATGCGGCCGACGCCTCGCCGTGGAGCGCGCCCAGCTCCTCGCGGTCGGCATACGCCTCGAGCACGGCGAGCTTCGCCTGCGCCGCCCGGAGCGGCAGCTCCTCGCCGCGCCAGCTCAGGCGTGCAGCCAGGATCGCGTTCTCGAGTGCGTCGTCGCGCTCGGCGAGCTCCGCCGTGACGATCCCTGCCTCGCACGTCTTCCGCAGCCGGTAGAGCCGCTCGCGGCCGTCCCCGTCGGCCTCGGCCGCCTCCGCCTCGCGGAGCGCCTCGAGCTGCCGCCGCGTGAAGAGGTCGGCGTACCGCGCGACGATCGCCGCCTGCTCGGAGACCTCCTTCTCGCCGACGCGCACGGCCCGCGCCTCCTCCGACCGCTCGAGCACGTACCGCTGGAGGGCGCCCTCGTACTCGGCGGGTGTACGGACGGTCGCGACGGCCACGGCGGCGCAGCCTACACGCCCGTCCGCGCGCCGAGGTCCGCGACGACGCTGAGCAGCTCGTCCAGGTCGAACGGCTTGCGCAGGATCGCGTCGGGGCGAGCGTCGCGCAGCGTCTCGAGCTCGGAGCTGCCGGTCAGCAGCACCACGCACGCCGTCGGGCGCTGCGCGCGGACGTGCGCGAGGAAGGCGAGCCCGTCGCCGGTGCCGACGTTCACGTCGAGGAGGACGACATCGGGCGCGCCCTCGCCCAGGGCGAGGGCGGCGTCTGCAAGCGTGACCGCCTCGACGACCCGGTGGCCGCCCAGCTCGAGGTTGACGCGGCAGAGGAGCCGGATCGCCTCGTCGTCGTCGACCACCAGCACGGTTCGCTGCGTCACCGTGGCCAATCTACCGCTGCCGTATCCGCGCCACGCCTCGATCCGTTTGCTCTTTACGAATGGGAAACACCGGCCCGCCCCCCGAGCGCCGGGCGATCGTGCCCGAGATCGTCGGCCGCGCCGCCGCGTCGCTGCCCCGTCCCACCGTTCGGTTCCGCCGGCAGGCGTGGCTCGCGTTCCAGCGTGCACTCGACCCGCTCGCCCAGCCGCGGCCGCTCCGCCTCCCGCGGGGGCGTTGACGGGCTAGCCGGCCGCCCGCTCCAGGCGGCGGAGCGAGACGTCCTTCCCGAGCAGCTCCAGGCTCTCGAAGAGCCCCGGCGACACCTTCGACCCCGTCACCGCCACGCGCACGGGTTGGAACGCCTTCCGCGCCGGGAGCTCGAGGCGCTCCGCCATGCCCCGCAGCGCCGCCTCGATGCGCCCGGCGTCCCACGGATCGACCGGCGCGAGCGCGTCCGCCGCGGCGCGCACGACCTCCCCGTCCGCCGGCTCGCCGTTCGCGGACACGTCCTCGAACAGGAAGCGCACGAACGCCGGGAACTCGGCGAGCGTCGAGATCTTCTCCTGCACGAGCGGCGCGGCCGCGCGCACCCGCTGCTCCGGCCAGTCGAGGCCCTGCTCGCGCACGAAGGCGACGAGCCGGTCGGCGAACGCCTCCGGCGCGAGCGCACGGAGGTAGACGCCGTTCATCCACTCGAGCTTCCGGTAGTCGAAGGTCGCCGGCGAGGCGCCCACGCGGTCGAGCGTGAAGCGCTCGACGAGCTCGTCGCGGCTCATGATCGTCGTCTCGCCGTCCGGCGCCCAGCCGAGGAGCGCGAGGAAGTTGACGAGGGCCTCCGGGAGGTAGCCGGCGCGGCGGAAGTCGTCCACCGACTGCGCACCGTGACGCTTCGACAGCTTCTTCCCGTCCTCGCCGAGGAGGTCCGGCGCGTGTGCGTACACGGGCGGCTCCTGGCCGAGCGCCTGGAGGATCCGGATCTGCTTCGGCGTGTTCGAGACGTGGTCGTTGCCGCGGATCACGTGCGTGATCGCGTCGTCCATGTCCTCGACCGGCGAGGCGAAGTTGTACGTGGCGCGGCCGTCGGAGCGGACGATCACGACGTCCTCGAGCCGCTCGTTCGGGAACTCGATCCGCCCGCGGACGGCGTCGTCCCAGCCGGTCGTGCCGGTGTCGGGCATGCGGAAGCGGATCGCGCCCTCGTCCTCGTACGCGTGCCCCTCGTCGACGAGCCGCGCGGCGAGCTCGCGGCAGCGCTCCATCGCGTCGAGCTGGAAGCTGACGGGGCCGTCCCAGTCGATCCCGAGCCACCGGAGCGAGCGCTGGATCTGCTCCGTCGCCGCGGCCACCTCGCGGCTCGTGTCCGTGTTCTCGATGCGGAGCAGGCACTCGCCGCCGCGGCCGCGAGCGAACAGCCAGTTGAAGAGGAAAGTGCGGACGCCGCCGATGTGGAGGAAGCCCGTCGGGCTCGGAGCCATGCGGACGCGGACGGACATGGGGCGCCTATGGTAGAGGCGTGCTGTTCGGGGGGCACTGCTCGGGAGGGGTGAAGAAGGCGCTCGACCGCGCGCAGGCGATCGGCGCCGACTGCGTGCAGCTCTTCGTCCAGTCGCCGCGCGCCTGGCGCTTCCCACAGCACGACCCCGCCGACCTGGAGCGCTTCCGCGCGCGGCGGGAGGAAACGGGGCAGCGGGCCGTCGCCGTCCACGCGCTCTATCTCGTCAACCTCGCCTCGCCGCAGGACGACCTCTACGTGAAGTCGGTGGAGACGATGCGCCACACCGTCGACGCCGCGTGCGCGATCGGCGCGGACGCCGTCGTCTTCCACGTCGGCTCCCACCTCGGGACGGGGTTCGAGGCAGGGCTCGAGCGAGTCGTGCCCGCGCTGGAGCTCGTGCTCGAGCGCTGCGCGGACGACACGTGGCTGTGCCTGGAGAACTCGGCGGGCGCCGGCGGGACGATCGGACGGTCGGTCGAGGAGCTGGCGGTGCTCGTGGAGCGCCTCGACCGGCACCCGCGGCTCGGCGTGTGCCTCGACTCGTGCCACCTCTGGGTGTCCGGCTGGGACGTCACCGACGCCGACGTGCTCGCGCGGCTCGTCGAGGAGGTCGACGAACGGATCGGGCTCGACCGGCTGCGGCTGCTCCACGCGAACGACGCCGCCGCGCCGCTGGGGTCGAATCGCGACCGGCATGCGAACGTCGGCGAGGGACTGCTCGGCGAGGGCCTCGGCACCTTCCTCGCCCACGCCGCGTTCCAGGAGCTGCCGGCGCTGCTCGAGGTGCCGGGCACGGACGGGCACGGCCCGGACGCCGACCAGGTGCGGAAGCTCCGCGAGCTCCACGCCCGCGCCACCTCGGTGCGGCCGCCGCGTCGGCGGAAACCTCGTTCGAAAGCGGCCAAGTAACAGACTGTCACTTCCTCGCTTTCGATCCGGAAGGGGGGCCAACCCACGCGGGAGCCCGGTCTGCGGGGGAGGCGCCGGGGACGAGTACGGCTCCAGAACGACAAAGTGACAGTCTGTTACTTCCTCACTCTCGCGTCGTATCGAGCGCGACCACGTCGTCGGCGAGCTCGATCAGCACTGGGTCGTGGCTCGCGCACATGATCGCGGCATCCTGGTCGCGTGCTGCGCGGAGGAGCAGCCGGCCGACGGTGACGGCGTTCTCGCGGTCGAGGCGCGCCGTCGGCTCGTCCGCGAGGACGAGCGCCGGCCGCGGTGCGAGCGCACGTGCGACCGCGACGCGCTCGCGCTCCCCGTTGGAGAGGCTCCCGAGCTCGCGGTCCGCCAGGCCGCCGAGGCCGACGAGGAGCAGTGCGTCGGCCGCCCGGGCGGGATCGAGCCCGCGCAGCGCGAGCGCCGTCTCGACCGTCTCCAACGCCGTGAGCCGCTCCGCGAGCGTCGGCTGCTGGGCGACATAGCCGACGGCCTGCCGCCGGAAGCGCGCGCGGTCGGCGCGGTCGAGCGCCGAGAGCGGCGTGCCGAGCACCTCGACCGCCCCGCCCGTCGGCACGTCGAGCCCGGCGAGCAGCCGGAGGAGCGTCGTCTTCCCGGAGCCCGAGGGGCCGGTGACCGCGGTGAGCCGCCCGGAGCGGAACGCGGCATCGACGCGGCGAAGGCCGACGCGGCTGCCGTAGGCGCGCTCCAGGCGATCGGCCCGCGCGACCTCCTCGCCGGAAGCCGCAGGGCCAGCTTCCGGGATGGCGTGGCCGTCGCCCGCCGCCTCGCCGGCCGCGCGCAGCAGGACGCCGGCGTCCGTCTCCTCCAGACGCGCCGTCCTGCCGATGCCGGCGCGGCGCAGGAGGTCATCCGGGACGCGCAGCCAGCCGCCGCGGCCCACGACCGCCGTCTCCTCCCCCGCCCGCGCCTCCCCGGCAACGCGGCCGTCGCGGATCCCGACGACGCGATCCGCGATCGAGGCGGCCCGCGGGTCGTGCGTGACGAGGAGGACGGTGCAGCCCTGCTCCCGCGCGAGCGACGCGACGAGCGCAAAGGCGACACCGGCCGACGCCGGGTCGAGCTCGCCCGTCGGTTCGTCCGCGACCAGCAGGCGCGGCCGGTGCGCGAGCGCCGCGCAGAGCGCCACGCGCTGCTGCTCTCCGCCGGAGAGCTCGGCCGCCGGCGCGTCCGCGCGCTTGCCGAGGCCGACGCGCTCGAGCAGCTCGCGGGCCCGCCGGCGCCGCGCGGCGACAGGCTCGCCCGACAGCGCACCGTGCAGGGCGACGAGCTCGAGCGCCGGCACCCGCGGCGTGAGCGCGAGCCAGTAGCGCTGGTCGAGGTAGCCGAGGTGGCGCCGGCGGAAGCGGGCCAGGTCGCGGCGTGCGAGCGACGACGGCTCCCGCCCGAGCACGAGCAGCGCGCCCGCCGACGGCCGCTCGAGCCCGGCGACGAGGCGCAGGAAGGTGGACTTCCCCGAACCACTCGGGCCGAGCACGACGCAGACCTCGCCCTCGTCCACGCGCAGGGTCAACCCCTGGAGCGCGGGCACGCCGGCCCGCCCGGCGCCGTGGACGCGGAAGAGCTCGTGCGCCTCGACAGCGCTCATCGCGCGTCCCGCACGGCCCCGGCACTCGCGGCCGCGAC
>DATHTC010000035.1:0-4267 GCA_035463735.1 Gaiellaceae bacterium
CCGACGAGCAAATGGGCGGCCGCGTCCGGCGGCCGCCCACCCCTGGTCCTGCCTGGGCCTAGAGGTGGATGCCGAGCCGGCGCAGCTCGACCACCGCCGCTCGCCGCCAACGAGTCGTGTCCGGAGAGAACGGCAGCATGAACGGCATTCCGTTGGCCTTGCGGAGGGGCTTCCCGTCGCGCAGGACGCGGTAGTGCCCCGGCGTCGGCTCGACGGTGAGACCCGCCGCTTCGAGCCTGCGGATGAACTCGCGAACGTCTTTCCTCATTCGGCGCCGTGCCGGCCGAACGCGCCCTGCGTACCCCCGCTGTGTCGAGTCCGCACGTTAGGAGCCGGTGCTCGTGCTGCCCGAGACGGTCGCCTCGGCCGCGACCTGCTCCGAGACCGGGCGCGGCGGGTCGTAGACGACCACCGTCCTCGCGAGGAAGTCGGCGAGGCCGCGCCGTCGCTCGTCGAACACGACGGGGAGGAAGCCGGCGAACAGCGGCACGATCGCGAGCCCGAGCCCGACGAGACGGACGATCGAGCGGCCGATCGTCGGGGGGCGCCCGTCCGCGCGGAGGACGCGGAGGCGGAGGAGCCGCATGCCGGGCGTCTGGCCTGCCGCGGACCAGAAGAGGACGAAGTAGGAGCCGGCGACGAGCGCCCATCCCACCGCGAGCAGCGTGCCGACGAGCCACTCCGGGCGGAGGCCGCCGACGAGCGATCCGACGATCGCGGCCACTCCGACGGCGGACGTGTAGATCGCGATCGTCGCGAGCGCGTCGAGCGCGAGCGCGGCGGCGCGCGTCGCGAGGCCGGCGTAGGGGGAGCGGCCGTCGCGGTGGCGACGCGTTGCCCGGTCGTCGAGGTGCATCGCCGAGGCGCGGACGCCGCCCATGACCTCCTCCGCAAGGCCGCTCGTCTGGCGGGCGACCGCGTTCCGCAGCTCCGGGCTCGAGGCGAGGTGCCGCAGCGCGTGCTGCGCCTCGTCGCTCGCGAGGACGCGGTCGGTGAGCTCGAGCGTGCGCGGGTTGGCGAGCGCCGCGTCGAGGAGGCGCTCGAGCTCGCCGCTCGACGCGAGCTCCCCGGCCACGCGCTCGAGGACGCGGTGGCGGACGAGCGAGCGTGCGAGCTCCTCCGGAAGCGATCCTGCGAGCGCCCGGTCGATCACGCGCGCCACTTCCGGAGCCGACAGCACCTCGTCCGCGGCCACCTCGAGCTGGTCGCGCCAGACGCGTGCGGCGGCGCGGGCGGGGAAGAGGGCGGCACGCCCGGCCGCGTCGGAGAGGCCGAGCCGGCGCTCGTCGTCGGCCCGCGCCATCAGGAGGCCCGCCCGGGGCCGCTCATGCCGTCCCTCGCGCGCACACTGCCGTTGTCGCAGGTCGCGCTCGTCCGCGAATCACGCCAACCGGATGAACCTTCCTTTCTCCCGTGCGCGGGCTAGAGTCGGCCCGCCTGGAGGTGTCGACGTGAACGACGTGCGCTTCGAGCTGAAGCCGATCGGACGGGTGGAGTCTCCGTTGACCGACCCCGCCTCGGCGCCGCGTCAGGGCGACGAGGGAGCGCCGGATGCGTGGCTCGTCCTCGAGCCGGCGGTGCTCGCGGGCCTGGAGGGTCTGCGGCCGGGGGACGAGGTCCTCGTGCTCACGTGGCTTCACCGCGCGCGGCGCGACGTCCTCCGGGTGCACCCGCGCGGGGACGTCAGCCGAGCGCAGCAGGGCGTGTTCGCGACGCGATCGTCCCACCGCCCCAATCCGATCGGCCTCCATCGGGTCGAGATCGTGGCGATCGAGGGCGCCAGGGTGCACGTTCGCCGCCTGGAAGCCGTCGACGGGACGCCGGTCGTCGACGTGAAGCCGGTGCTCAGCGGCACTGTCGGCGAACGCTGACCGCTCCCGCTCGAGCGAGCTCACATTGCACGCCTCTCGGTCGTCGCCGACAATCGCCACGTCCCAGCGCGTCTCGCCGCCGGGGCACGAGCGGCGACGAGGAGGCGTCTCGGCGGACGCAACCGCCATGTGCCATCGGGCAGAGAAAGGAGCGCCGTCATGACCGTGGGAGCAACCGCCTTCCCAGAGCCCACGACCGACGTCCTCGCGACATGGGCCGTCTGAACCTCATCGAGCGTCGGCTCGAACGCTTCCTCCGCGAGCCTCCGTCGGTGCGGAACGCCGCGGGCGTGATCGTCGTCGCGACGGCCGTCATCGTGGTCGGCGCCGGTGTGCTGATCAGCCTGATCGACCGCGAGGAGTACCCGAGCGTGGGCGTCGGCATGTGGTGGGCGCTCCAGACGGTCACGACCGTCGGCTACGGCGACGTCACGCCGACGCATGTCGGGGGCAGGCTCGTGGGGGCGGCGGTGATGCTCGAAGGGACCGCGTTCATCGCCATCGTGACGGCCGTGATCACGTCGACGTTCGTGGCGCGAGCGACACGGGAGTCCGACGCCGCGCGCGCGAAGGACCAGCTGAGCGACCGAGAGCTGATGGAGCAGCGGTTCAACGAGCTCGAGCGCAAGCTCGACGAGCTGGCGGCGACACGCGGGCGCGGCGGCTAGCCGACCTCGTTCCCCGTCGCCGACGCTTCGCTTCCCGGCGCTCGGTCCCGGCGTCGCGGCTACGTCGCCGCGGCGGCCGGGACGGTCTCCTCGGCTTCCCGGTCTCTCGGCCAGAGCAGGTAGGTCGCGGCGACCGCGATCGCGCAGCCCAGGATCGTGTCGAGGAGCCTGTGCCCGGCCCAGCCCGTGACGTCTCCCGTCGGCGCGCCGGCGAGCAGGATCGACCCGATGGAGGTGAGCCCACCGCCGACGATCGGATACGGCGGGCTGAGGCCGATGCCGCCGAAGAGGATGACGACGCCGAGCGAGAAGAGCACCTTGTCGGGCACCACGAGTGAGGCGACGGCCAGCGCGACAACGCCGAACAGCGTCGCGGCGACGCGGACGGACGCGAGCTCCTTCGGCGCCTTCCCGGTGGTGAGAAGCACGATGTAGGCCGCGAAGAAGATCCAGAACGCGTCGCGACCGCCTTCGCGCCGGAAGAAGAACATGAGGATCGCGAGTGGGATCGCGCGGCGCCCCGTCGCGCGCGTGCTCGTCGAAGCTCCGGAGCGCCGCCCACATCGGCGCGAGCGGGAGCGGCGCACGGGCCGTCTTGAGCTCGTCCGGCTCGTGCCGCCTGCGCCAGGCCGTGCCGATCAGGACGACGAGCAACCCCCCGACGCACCCGAGCGCGATGTGCGCGGCAGCCCAGCGCACGGGGACGAGGTCGAACAGGTTGGCGACGCGAGCCATCGTCGCCACGAGGAAGTAGGCGAGCGAGCCGAGGAAGCCGAGCAAGGCTCCGAGAGGACCGGCGGCCGCCGCGAGCGAGGTGACCAGCGCGACCGCCGCCATCGCGAGCGCAGCCAGGATCGGACGGTTGCCCGTAGCGAAGGCGACCACCGTCAGCACCAGGCCCGAGCCGGCTGCGACGAGCGCTACGCGCCGCGAGATGCCGGAAGGCCCGGCGGAGCCGGCGGCGGCGACGATCGCGCCCGCCAGGGCAGCCAGGAGCGTCGCCCTCTGGTGCGGCAACGCGGCGCTGAGCGCGGCCGCGACGACCAGGCCGCCGACCATGTACCGCACGAGCGCCCAGGCAGGCGGCGCGCCGGTCGACGCGAACCAGCCCCGCCAGCGCGCGTGCCGCACAGCCGTCATCCCCTCGTGCCCCGCCCTGACGTGACGGGCTCGGCCGTGTCCGGCGCGGCATGGGCGTCGTCGTGCAGGAGCCGACGCCAGACGATCGGATGGCGCTCGAGCTGCTGCCGGCGCTCACCTCCATCGGCCGGCGCTCGATGACGGCGAGCCGCCCCTGCGCCCGCAGGCTCGTCGGCGGCAGCGGCGGATCGCTCCTCGCCGCGAGCGCGAGCCGGCAGGCGAGCGGCGCCTTCGGGCTCCGCCTGACGAGTCGGCATGCGATCGAGTGTACGGATCGGCATGAGCCGATCGCCACGTTCGCGTCACCGCACTGATCCCGACCGGAACCGTCCTCGTCGTCGTCGCCGCGACTAGCCTCCCAGCCCGGCTAGCCACGCGAATCCACACCGCCGACGCGCTCCGGTCGAATGAGCCGCGGCCGCGGGATGAGTTCCGCGCGGTGCGATCCAGCGCTTCTCCGCCACGCTGGGGCACGACTCGCACGGCGACGCTACTGGCAGCTTGCCACCGTCGGGGAGGCGGTGGCGGCGACTCCCGGGTGGGCGCGGTCGAGCTGGAGCTCTTGCAGCTCGGCGGCCATGAGGACCT
>DATHTC010000036.1:0-6300 GCA_035463735.1 Gaiellaceae bacterium
GGACGCGATGCTCGAGCTCGCCGAGACCGACGCCCGCGGCCCGCTCCACGTCGCCGGCGCCGACGACGTCTCGCGGCACGAGCTCGCCACGCTCGTCGCCGGCCGGACCGTCGACGGCGCGCCCGCGCCTCCGGACCGGCCGCTCGACTGCTCGCTCGACTCCTCCCGCGCCCGCGCGATGATTCGCACGCGCCTCCGCGGTGTACGGGAGCTGTACGGATGACGAACCGCCTGGCCGACGAGACGAGCCCGTACCTGCTCCAGCACGCCGAGAACCCGGTCGACTGGCTGCCGTGGGGCGACGACGCCCTCGCGCGCGCCCGCGCCGAGGACAAGCCGATCCTGCTCTCGATCGGCTACGCCGCCTGCCACTGGTGCCACGTGATGGCACACGAGTCGTTCGAGGACGCCGAGACGGCGGCGCTGATGAACGAGCGGTTCGTGAACGTCAAGGTCGACCGGGAGGAGCGGCCCGACGTCGACGCCGTCTACATGGACGCAGTGGTCGCCCTCACCGGGCACGGCGGCTGGCCGATGACGGTCTTCCTGACCCCGGAGGGCGAGCCGTTCCTCGGCGGCACCTACTTCCCGCCCGAGCCGCGGCACGGGATGCCCGCGTTCCGCCAGGTGCTCGTCGCCGTCTCGGACGCGTACCGCGAGCGGCACGGGGAGGTGGTGCGCCAGGCGCGGCAGCTGACGGAGGCGATCGCCGCCGCCGCGGCGGCACGCCCGTCGACCGACCCGCTCACGGAGGGGCTGCTCGCGGACGCGGAGCGCGGCCTGCGCCAGGGGTTCGACCCGGTGCACGGCGGGTGGGGCCATGCGCCGAAGTTCCCGCCCGCGGCGACGCTCGAGTTCCTCCTCCGCCGCGAGTCCGACGACGCGCGCGCGATGGTGCGGACGACGCTCGACGGGATGGCCCGGGGCGGCATGTACGACCTCGTCGGCGGCGGATTCCACCGCTACTCCGTCGACCACGAGTGGCTCGTGCCGCACTTCGAGAAGATGCTCTACGACAACGCGCTGCTCGCGTCCACGTACCTCCACGCGTGGGCGTTGTGGGGGCAGGAGCGAGACCGCCGCGTCGTCGAGCAGACGCTCGACTACGTGCTGCGCGAGCTGCGACTCGAGGACGGCGCCTTCGCCTCCGCCCAGGACGCGGACACGGACGGCGTCGAGGGGCTCACGTTCACGTGGACGGAGGAGGAGCTGGCGGAGGCCGCCGTGCCGCGGCCCGAGCTGCTGCGGCACTTCGAGCACGGGCGCTCCGTGCTGCGCGGCGAGCTGGCCGAGGACGAGCGCGCGCGCCTGTTCGACTCGCGCGAGCGGCGCCCGAAGCCGGCGCGCGACGACAAGGCGATCTCCTCCTGGAACGGGCTCGCGATCGCGGCGCTCGCGGAGGCGGGCCGCCGGCTCGGGCGCGCCGACTACGTCGAGGCCGCGGCCGCCGCCGCCGAGGCCGTCCTGGTCGCCCCGGAGCTCGTCCGCAGCCGCCGCGGCGGGCGCACGAGCGGGCCCGGCTTCCTCGACGACTACGCGAACGTCGCGCACGGGCTGCTCGAGCTGCACGTCGCGACGGGCGCGCTCCGCTGGCTGGAGGAGGCACGGCGGCTCGCGCTCGCCGCCGTCGAGCGCTTCGCCGACGAGGAGCACGGCGGCTTCTTCCTCGCACCGCCCGAGGGCGACGGGCTCGTGGCGCGGAAGAAGGAGCTCGACGACCACCCGCTCCCGTCCGGGAACGCGATGCTCGCGCACGTGCTCCTGCGCCTCGCGCGACTGTACGGCGACGACGAGCTCGAGCACCGCGCCGTCGGCGTCTTCCGCCTGCTCCGCGACGCGATCCCGCGCGCGCCGTCGGCGTTCGGCTGGGCGCTGTGCGGGCTCGCGCTCCACTTCGCGCCGCCGCGGGAGCTGGCGGTCGTCGGCCCGCCCGACTCGGAGGTCGCCCGCGCGGCGCTCGCCGGGTGGGACCCGTACGCGGTCGTCGCCGTCGGCCCGGCGGAGGGCGTGCCGCTGCTCGAGGGCAAGGGGCTCGTCGACGGGCGGCCCGCCGTCTACGTCTGCGAGCGCTTCGCCTGCCGCGCGCCCGAGACGGATCCGGCAGCGTTCGCGCGTGTCGCCTGAGCCGCAGATCCTCGCCCTCGGCGGCCACGGGATGCAGCCCGGCGAGCCGCTCGACGACTTCCTGCTCGAGCTCACCGGCGCGGAGCGGCCGCGGGTGCTGTTGATCCCGACCGCGAGCGCCGAGAACGCGGAGTACGTCGTCCGCTTCTACGAATGCTTCGGGCGCCGCACGCGCGCGTCGCACCTGCGCCTGTTCGGGATCCCGACCCAGGGGATCCGCGACGTGATCCTCGACCAGGACGCGATCTTCGTCGGCGGCGGGAACACCGCGAACATGCTCGCGGTCTGGCGCGTCCACGGCGTCGACGAGGCCCTCCGCGAGGCGTGGGAGCGCGGGATCGTGCTCGCCGGCTCGAGCGCCGGCTCGATCTGCTGGTTCGACGCCGGCGTCACCGACTCGTTCCGGGCCGAGCTCGACGGGCTCGAGTGCCTCGGCTTCCTGCCCGGCTCGAACTGCCCCCACTACGACGGCGAGGAGACGCGGCGGCCCGCGTACCACCGGCTCGTCGCCGGGGGGCTCCCGCCCGGCCTTGCGGCCGAGGATTTCGTCGGGCTCCGGTTCCGCGGCCTCGAGCTCGCCGAGGTCGTCACCTCGCGGCCCGGGTCGCAGGCCTACCGCGTCGAGCGGGTGGACGGCGGCGTCCGCGAGACGCCGCTGTCCGCGCGCCTCCTGCAGTAGTTGGTTTGCGGTTCGCGCAGGAATGGGGAGGACCCGGGCATGGGAATCGGTGTGAGTCTGATCCTGATCGCGATCGGTGCGATCCTCGCGTTCGCCGTCGACGCCGAGGTCAGCGGCATGGACGTCCAGACGATCGGCTGGATCCTGCTGATCGTCGGCATCGTGGGCGCTCTGCTCTCGCTGATCTTCTGGTCGAGCTGGGGCGGCTTCGGCGGACGCAGGGAGACCGTCGTCTACGACGACCGGGCACCGCGCCCGTAGTCGGGGTCGCAGCGTAGGGGCCGTCGGCGACGGCCGGGGATGGGGCGCGCACGCCGGCGCCCCCTCCTCCGTGCCGCTCTAGGCTACGGCGGCCGATGGCGACGCCGCTGCTGGAGCTCCGGGACGTCGAGGCCCGCTACGCCGCGGTCACGGCGCTCCACGGCGTCTCCCTGGCAGTGGGCCAGGGCGAAGTCGTGGCCGTGCTCGGCGCGAACGGGGCGGGGAAGACGACCACGCTGCGGGCGATCTCGGGCACCGTCCGCCGCTCGGGCGAGATCCTGCTCGAGGGCGAGCCGATCGGGCGCTCCCCCGAAGCGGTGGCGCGGCAGCGCGTCGCGCACGTGCCCGAGGGCCGCGGCACGTTCGTCGAGCTGACGGTGGCGGAGAACCTCCGCCTCGGCGCGTACACCCGCCGCGACGCCGCCGTCGGCGCGGACCTCGAGCGGACGCTCGAGTGGTTCCCGGTCCTGCGGGAGCGCCTCGACCAGCAGGCGGGCACGCTCTCGGGCGGGGAGCAGCAGATGCTCGCGCTCGCGCGCGCGCTGATGCTCTCGCCGAGGCTGCTGCTGCTCGACGAGCCCTCGCTCGGGCTGGCGCCGCTCGTCGTCGCCGAGCTGTTCGCCATCGTCCGGCGGCTGAACGAGGAGGAGGGCGTGGCCGTGCTCGTCGTGGAGCAGAACGCGAGCCTCGCGCTCGACGCCGCCCGCCGCGCCTACGTGCTCGAGGCGGGCCGGGTGGCCGTCGAGGGCGCGAGCGCCGAGCTGCGCGAGCGCGAGGACGTCCGCCGCTCCTACCTCGGGTACTAGTGGCCAGGCCGGCGGAACATGGCGGCGCCCGGCGGGCGATAACCTGCGACATGCGGCGTCCTCGGTCGCGCACGGGCCGCCGGCCCGCGCGCTCCCTGCGTCCTTGCCCGGCTTGGTTCTCGCCCGCCGGGCATCCACCGGTTCCACCGGCCTAGCCACCGATGGCCGACTTCCTGCAGCAGGTCGTGAGCGGGCTCGCCTCCGGCGGGATCTACGCGAGCCTCGCGCTCGCGCTCGTGCTCATCTACCGCGCCACCGGCGTCGTCAACTTCGCGCAGGGCGAGATGGCGATGTTCACGACGTTCGTCGCCTGGTCGCTGATGGAGCACGTGCCGTACTGGCCGGCGTTCGCGCTCACGCTCCTGATCGCGTTCGCCGGCGGCGCGGCGCTGCAGCTGACGCTGATCCGGCCCGTGCAGGGAGCGCCGCCGCTGACGATCGTGATCGTCACGATCGGCCTGCTGATCGGGCTGAACGGGCTCGCGCGGCGGATCTGGGGGAACGAGCCGCGCACGCTCGAGTCGCCCTTCTCGACCGATCCCGTGCGCATCGGGGGCGTCGCCTTCTCGGTGCAGGACCTCGGGATCATCGCCGTCTCGCTCGCGATCGTGGCGCTCCTGTGGGCGTTCTTCCGCTTCACGACGCTCGGCCTCGCGCTGCGCGCGGCGGCGGCGAATCCGGCGGAGAGCCGCCTCGTCGGGATCCGCGTCGGCGGGATGCTCGCCTTCGGCTGGGGCCTCGCGGCGGTGCTCGGCGCCGTCGCCGGGATGATGGTCGCGCCGCCGCTCGGGAGCTTCGACCAGAACCTGATGCAGCCGATCCTCCTCTACGCCTTCGCCGCGGCCGTCCTCGGCGGCCTCGACAGCCCGCTCGGAGCCGTCGTCGGCGGGCTTGCGGTCGGCGTGATGGTCAACCTCGCCGGCACGTACGTCGACTTCGTCGGCGCCGACCTGCGCCTGCCGTTCGCGCTCGCGATCATCCTCCTCGTCCTGCTCGTACGGCCGTCCGGCCTGTTCGGGCGAGAGGCGGTGCGGCGCGTATGAGGCACCTGCGGGGCCCCGCGCTGCCGCGCGCGCTCCTGTTCGCGGTCGCCGTCGTCGCCGTGGCGCTGTTGCCCCGCGTCCTCTCCGACTTCCGGGCCTCGCAGGCGGCGCTCGTCGCCGTCTACTTCGTCGCGCTGCTCGGGCTCAACGTGCTCACGGGCTACGCGGGCCTCGTCTCGCTCGGCCACGGCGCGTTCATGGCGATCGGCGGCTACGTGACGGCGATCCTCGTCTCCGACCAGGGGCTCGAGCTCTTCGGCCACACGTTCTCGTCCGACCTGCGCGACGTGTGGACGCTCCCGCTCGCGGGCCTCGTCGCGGGCGTCGCCGGGCTCCTGTTCGGCCTTCCGGCCGTGCGCCTCACCGGCGCCTACCTCGCCCTCGCGACCTTCGGGATCGCCGTCGCCCTCCCCGCGGTGCTGAAGAAGGCCGAGGCGCTGACCGGCGGGTCGACCGGGATCAACCTCTTCGGGTTGCCGAAGCTGACCGGCCTCGGCGTCGAGACGACGGTGCTCGGGCGCACGCTCACGTACAACGACTGGCTCTACTACATCTGCTGGGGCGTCGCGCTCGTCGCGCTCGTCGTCGCGTGGCTGCTGCTCCGCGGCCGCCTCGGACGAGCATTCCGCGCAGTCCGCGACAGCGAGGCGGCGGCGGTGTCCTCGGGCGTCCGCCTCGCGTCGGCGAAGACGGCCGCGTTCGGGATCTCCGCTGCGTACGCCGGCGTCGCGGGCGGGCTGTACGCGATGCACTCGACGTTCGTCAGCCCGACCGTGTTCGACGTGACGCTCTCGATCTTCCTCCTCGTCGGCGTCGTCGTCGGCGGGCTCGGGACGCTGTGGGCGCAGGTCTTCGGCGCCGCGTTCATCGTCTTCCTCCCGGACGTGGCGCAGCGGCTGTCGACGCAGCCGGGGGTACCGTCGATCGTGTACGCGGCGGTGCTGATCGCGTTGATGCTGCTGCTCCCGACCGGCGTCGGCGGCCTCCTCCGCCGGGCGCTCGCGCCCCTAACAAGTCGTCTCTACTATCGGTCGTAAGTGAGAAAGGCGCCCTCGCCCGGCGCCCAGTGGGAGAGGAGCGTCGGAACCGTGACCAAGCGACTGATCGTCCCTGTCTGCCTGCTCGTGCTCGCGCTCGGCGCGACGGCGGCGTGGGCGCGGCCGGAGGCCCCCACGGCCGACCCCGGCGTGACCTCGAACCAGATCCTGATCGGGGGCACGGCGCCGCTGTCGGGCGTCGCGGCCGCCTACGCCTCCGTCGCCCGCGGCGCCGAGGCGTACTTCAAGTACATGAACGCGCGCGGCGGCGTCAACGGCCGGAAGATCGCCTACCGCTACTACGACGACGCGTACAACCCCCAGCAGACGGTGCAGCAGACCCGGAAGCT
>DATHTC010000037.1:0-3626 GCA_035463735.1 Gaiellaceae bacterium
TCCTCACGGGAGATGCCGAGCTCGCGAGAGACCTTCGACGCCTGCTCCACCATGTGCAACCCGTCGAACGTCGACGTGAGCCCGTCGAAGACCATGTGGTCGACGACTTCACCGTTGCCGAGCCGGTATCCGAAGCGCGCCTCGGGCAAGAGGTACGGTGCGTTGGACATCGACTCCATGCCGCCCGTGACGACGAGCTCGTGGCCGCCCGCGCGGATCATCAGGTCGGCGATCTCGAGCGCGCGGGGATCGAGCCGGACGAGGTCGAGTACGTCGTCATGGGGCAGGTGCTCCAGGGCGGTTCCGGGCAGGCACCCGCCCGGCAGGCCGCGATCGGCGCCGGCCTCCCCAAGGAGACGCCGGCTGACACGGTCAACAAGGTCTGCGCGTCGTCCATCCGCGCCGTCGAGATCGCCGACGCGATGATCCGCGCGGGCGAGCACGAGGTGGTCGTCACGGGCGGGATGGAGTCGATGTCGAACGCGCCGTACCTGCTGCCGAAGGCGCGGTTCGGCTACCGGATGGGCCACGGCGAGCTCGTCGACTCGATGATCTTCGACGGCCTCACCGACGCGCACGACTCGATGCACATGATCCAGCACAACTCGATGGTCTCCCGCGAGCTCGGGATCCGCCGCGAGGAGCAGGACGCGTGGGCCCTCCGCTCGCACCAGCGTGCGGCCGCGGCGCAGGACGAAGGACGGTTCGCGGACGAGATCGTCCCGGTCGGCGACGTCGCGGCGGACGAGTCGATCCGGCGCGACAGCACGCTCGAGTCGCTCGCCAAGCTCAAGCCGGTGTTCGACCCGGAGGGGACGACGACCGCCGGGAACGCTCCCGGCGTCAACGACGGCGCCTCCTGCGTGGTCGTCACCTCGGAGGAGTTCGCCCGCCGCCGCGGGCTGGAGATCCTCGCCACGATCCTCTCGCAGGGGTACGTCGCCGACGAGTTCGCCTACCTCGTCCGCACGCCTGCGAACGCCGCCGCGATCGCGCTGCGCAAGGCCGGGAAGACGATGGACGACGTCGAGCGCGTCGAGATCAACGAGGCGTTCTCGTCCGTCGCGCTCAACTCGACGCGGCTGCTCGGCGCCGACGAGGAGATCGTCAACGTGAACGGCGGCGCCGTCGCGCTCGGGCACCCGATCGGTGCCTCCGGCGGCCGTATCGTGGGGACGATGGTGCACGAGCTGCGCCGCAACGGCGGCGGGCTCGGCCTCGCCGCGATCTGCTCGGGCGGGGGCCAGGGCGATGCCCTCCTCGTCGAGGTCTGACGCGACCGTCCGCTCCGCCGGCGCGCTCGTCGTCCGCGACGGCCGCGTCCTGCTCGTCCACCGCCCGAAGCACGACGACTGGAGCTTCCCGAAGGGGAAGGTCGAGCCGGGCGAGAGCGAGGAGGAGTGCGCCGTCCGCGAGGTGGAGGAGGAGACGGGGCTGCGTGCCCGCCTCGCCGGCCGTCTCGGCGAGACGCGCTACGCGCTCGGCGACGGCTCGCCGAAGACGGTCGCGTACTTCCGCGCGGCGGCGGACGGCGAGCCGGTATCCGGCGACGGGGTCGACGAGGTCCGTTGGGCCACGGTCGACGAGGCGCTCGCGCAGCTCACGTGGCAGCGCGACCGCGAGCTCCTCGCCGCCGTGGCCGCGAGCCTCTAGTCCCGCGCGCGGACGACGGCGAGGCCCGCGCGCACCGCGGCCACGGGCCGCATCGTCCGCACGAGCAGCATCATCGCGAGGACGCCGATGGCGGCGTTGACGGCGGTGACGAGCAGCTGCATCACGACCGAGAACGAGAACGCGCCGGCGGCCGAGACCGTGCCGTGGAGCGCGTAGACGACGAGCGCCTGCTGCGTCCCCATCCCACCCGGGGTCGGGACGACGGTGGAGAGACCGCCGGCGACGACGACGAGCGCGGCGGAGGGGAGCGTCGCCGGCAGGCCGAAGGCGGCGAGGAGGAAGAAGACGACGCCGATCCGGCAGCCCCACGCGGCGAGCTGCACCGCGGCGACCCGGCGGACGTACGCGCGCGGCGTGCGCAGGATCGCGCCGCCCTTCCGGACCTGGCGGCCGACGCCGCGCAGGCGCGGCCAGAAGCGCCACCCGAGCAGGACGACGAGCGCGACCACCGGGAGCGCCGCCAGCAGCCCGGCCGCCGGCACGGGCGGCAGGGGCGGGAGTGGGAGCGCGCCCAGCGACCACGCCACCGCCACGAGCGAGAGCCCGATCAGGGCGTCGAGCAGCAGGATCACGGAGCTCGAGGACGCGATCGTGGCGACGGCGCTGCCGGGGATCCGCGTGCGGACGAGGAGGATCTTCGCCGCCTCCCCGCCCCGCGCGGGAGTGACCGCGTTCAGCGCGACGCCGGCCGCGTAGGCCGCGCCGACCGAGAGCACCGGCACGTCGCGGTCGCGGTACGCGGCCGCGAGCACGTTGCGCCACGCGAGCGCCCGCAGCGCGAGGTTGGCGAGCTGGAACACGAGCGCGACCGCGAGGAACCGTCCGTCGAGCGCGCCCGCGTGCGCGGCGATCTCGTCGAGCGACGGCACCGCTCAGCGCCCCAGCGCCGCCGCGAGCCGCTCCGGCTCGTCGCTGATCAGGCCGTCGACGCCGAGCGCGAGCAGGCGCCGCGCCTCCTCGAGCGTGTTCACGGGCCACGAGACGAGCAGGTCGGCGCGCTCGCGCAGCCGGGCCGCGGTCTCACGCGTGAGCAGGCGCGCGTGGATCGACACGCCCTCGAGCCGGTCGCCGCCGCGGAGCACGCGCCGGAGCTGGCCGGCGCTCCCGACGGAGTGGAGGAGACGCACCCCCGGCTCGTCGCGGAAGTGGCGGAGCTGGCGCCAGCTCCGTGCGCAGACGGTGATCGGGCGCAGGTCCGGCTCGGCTCGCAACGCGTCCACGACGCGCCGGCCGAGCCGGGCGTCCGGCCCCTTGAGGTCGAGCACGAGCTGCGTGCCGGTGCCGCGCGGCGCGGCCGCGAGCAGCTCGCCGAGGAGCAGCCGACCGGTCGACCGTGGCGCGAGGAACCACCGGTCCCAGAGCACGCGCACGGGCCCGAGCGTCTTCAGATGCCGGACTTCGATGCGCCCGCGGAAGAGGCGGAGGTCAGCCTCGACCCACGGAAGGCCGAGCTCCGCTGCTCGTCCGAGCGCGTCCAGGTCGTTCGCTGCCCGGTGGGCGATCACGAATGGGCGGGCGATCATCTTCCTCAAGCGTAGCCGCGGCCAGCCGCGATGCCACCGCGAGGCCGATCAGCACGAGGGCGGCGCCGACGACGACGTCGAGCACGTAGTGGTTCGCGGTCGCGATCACGGCGAACCCCATCGCCGCCGGCATCAGCACCGCGAACACGCGCACGGCGAGCGTCGTGAAGGTGAGGAAGAGGACGATCCCGACGAGCAGGTTCCACCCGAAGTGGAGGCTCGGCATCGCGGCGTACTGGTTCGTCAGGGACGGCGGCTGGAGCGCGCGGTAGCTCTCGGAGCGGTCCGCGACGGTGTCGACGAGGCCGACGGGCAGGAGGCGCGGGGGCGCCACCGGGAGCAGGGCGAAGAAGGCGAAGCCGATCGCCCCCGAGACCATCATCGCGCGGCGCAGCAGGAGGTACGAGGCGCGCCGGCTGACGAACAGGA
>DATHTC010000038.1:0-1613 GCA_035463735.1 Gaiellaceae bacterium
TCGTTGCCGGCGAGACCGCAGACGACGTCTGCGGCGGCCGTCCCGACGAGCACGTCGGCGCGGGGCGTGCCCGTGATCGTGCACGTCGACGCGGGTGCCGGCGGTGCCGGTGCCGGCCTGGCCGGAGGCGCCGGTCGCGGCGCCGCGGCGGGGGGCGCGGCCGGCGGCGCGGCGGCGGTCGTGGTCGGCGTGGTGACGGCGGTCGCGACGCTCGCGGTGTTGTTGCCCGGGGCCGGGTCGAACAGGTTCGGCACGTCGGCGAGCGACACCGTCGCGGTGCTCGTCCAGGTCCCGGCCCGGGCCGCCGTGACGACGACGTCCAGCTCGGGGCCTGCCGTCCCGTCCGTCGTGCGAGCGAGCTCGGGGAGCGCCAGCCGCACGACGCCGTCGGCGACGGTGACCGACGCGGCCGCCGTCGGCGGGCTCACGCTCGCCGAGACGAACGAGAGCCCGTCGCCGAGATCGAGCGCCAGCGTCAGGTCGCGCGCCGTGCGCGGGCCGAAGTTCGCGAGCGAGGCCGACAGCGTCACCGTCCCGCCGAGCGTCGTCGTGGAAGGGTCGGAGCCGAGGACGACGGATGCGTCGGCGGCGGGACGTGCGCCGCGGGTGCTCTCGAAGACGACGGTGCCGCCGTCGGAGAACGACGGATGCCGGTCGCTCCACCCGTCGGGGACGGTGACCGGCCGCGGGCTCGATCCGTCCGCGCCCATCACCCACACGGCGGCACCCTCGCCGCCGACGCGCTGGTACGCGATCGACGAGCCGTCGGGCGACCAGGCGGGGGCCACCTCCCCGACGGTCTCGGTGGGCGTGAGCAGCCTGTAGGTCGGCGGCACGGTCGAGCGGTCGAGCGTCCACACGTCGGCACGCTCGCCCGTGCTGCGCATGTACGCGATCACGTCCTCGTCCACCGGGTGCCAGGCCGGCTTCGAGTGGTGGTAGCCGGGCGTGGTCACGTCGGCGGCCGCGCCGGGCACCGGCACGCCGTCGACGAACGCGAGCTCGACGACCTCGATGTGCGACTCGCGGCTCGCGCCGACGGTGTAGGCGATCTTCGTGCCGTCGGGCGACCATGTCGGGTCGACCGCGCGGCCGGCGGTCTCCGGCGACGACGTCACCCTCGTCGGCGTCCGCGTGGCCAGGTCGAGCACCCATACCTGGGCGCCCGCCAGCGTCTCGCTCACCGCCAGCAGACCGGGCTCCTCGTGCCCGCCGCACGCGTCGTCCTCGCCGTCGTCGTGGTCGCCGGTCGAGCAGCCGCCCTTCCCGTGGCTGCCGCCGCCGTCGTCGTAGGCGACCCACGCGCCGTCGGGCGACAGCTCCGGGTTCGCCTCGTGGGCCGGCGTGTCCGTCAGCTGCGTGACGCTTCCGTCGGCCGACCGCAGGTAGAGCTCGGCGTCGGTCGAGCCGTCGCCCGCAGGCGCCGTGCTCGCGAAGACGACGGCTCCGCCCCGCGCGTGCGGCGTCGAGTCGAAGTGCTGGGAGTAGCCGGCGCCCTGCGTCAGCTTGACAGCGGTCCCGCCGTCGACCCCTGACGAGTAGACGGCGCTCGGCGCGTCGTACGCCCCGGCGGTGTGCGTGCCGCCCTTGCCCGCGGGCGGCCCGGCGGCGGA
>DATHTC010000039.1:0-4640 GCA_035463735.1 Gaiellaceae bacterium
GATCCGGCCGATGGCGCCCGAGCACCACGACTACCGCGCGTACGCCGGGCGCGTCGCGAGCGGCACGTGGCGCGCCGGCGACGAGGTCGTGGTGCTGCCGTCCGGTCGCCGCTCGCGCGTCGCACACGTGGAGACCGCCGACGGCGAGCTCGAGGAGGCGGTCCCGCCGCAGTCCGTCGTGCTCCGGCTCGAGGACGAGCTCGACGTGGCACGCGGGGACATGCTCGCCGATCCCGCGCGCCCGCCGGTGGTCGCGCGCGAGCTCGTCGCCCGCGTCTGCTGGATGAGCGAGCGGGCGCTCGAGCCGCGGGCGCGCGTCGCGGTCAAGCACACCACCCGCTGGTCCCGGGCGATCGTCGACGAGCTGCGCTCGCGTGTCGACCTCGAGACGCTCGAGCACGTGCCGGCGCCCGAGCGCCTCGAGCTGAACGACCTCGCCGAGGTGTCGCTGCGCCTGTCCGACCCGCTCGCGGTCGACCCGTACGACGAGAACCGCGCCACCGGCGCGTTCGTGCTCGTCGACGAGACGACGAACGAGACCCTCGGAGCGGGCATGGTCGTCTCCGCGTCGCCGTGAGCCGGGAGCCGTCGCCCGGATGAGCTGGGAGCTGTCGCTCACCGGGCTCGCGATCGGGTTGCTGGTCGGAATGACGGGCATGGGGGGCGGCTCGCTGATGACGCCGATGCTCGTGCTCCTGTTCGGCTTCAAGCCGACGGTCGCGATCGGCACCGACATCCTCCACGGCGCGATCTTCAAGTCCTTCGGCGCCGTCCGGCACCGGCAGCTCGGCACCGTCCATGCGCGGCTCACCGGGTGGATGCTGCTCGGCTCGGCGCCCTCGTCGCTCGCCGGCGTTGCGCTCGCGACGTGGCTCAAGCATCGCTACGGCGACGGGTTCGAGGACGCGGCCAAGGCGATCCTCGGCGCGTCGCTCGTCGTTTGCGGGATCGGCTTCCTGATCAAGGCGTACGTGCACTCGCGCGGGGACGACCGGCCGTTCCTGCTCGCGCGCCGTGACCGCGTGACCGCCGTCGGCATCGGCCTCGTGGGCGGGTTCGTCGTCGGGCTGACGTCCGTCGGCTCCGGCACGTTCTTCGCGCTCGCGATGCTCGTCGTGTTCCCGCTCACGGCCGCGAAGGTCGTCGGGACGGACATCTTCCACGCCGCAGCGCTCCTGTGGGTGGCCGGGATCGGGCACCTGATCGGCGGCAACGTCGACCTCGGCGCGACCGGGTGGCTGCTCGTCGGCTCGATCCCGGGCGTCCTCGCGGGCTCGCAGCTGACCGTCCGCCTCCCGGACCGCGCGCTCAGGGTCGCGCTCGCCGTCACGCTCTCGCTCGCCGGGTTGAAGCTGCTGGATCCACCGGGTGCCAACGCGGTCGTGGTCGCCGTCGCGGCGGCCGCGCTCGCGCTCGCCGCCGTCGCCTGGCTGCGCCGCCACGCGCTCCGGCCCGCGGTCGAGCGGCGCTGACACGGGGTCGCGCGGCTCGCCAGCCCCCACGGCGCGTGCCACACTCGTCCTGTGGTCCGGTGCCCGAACTGCAGCGAGGAGAACCCCGATCGCTTCCGCCTGTGCGGATTCTGCGGCACGCCGCTCGCCCCCGCGCTGCCGCCGCAGGAGACGCGCAAGACCGTCACCGTCGTCTTCTCCGACCTGAAGGGGTCGACCGCGCTCGGGGAGAAGCTCGACTCCGAGGCGCTCCGGGAGGTGATGTCCCGCTACTTCGAGGAGATGAGCGGCGCGCTCGAGCTGCACGGCGGCACGATCGAGAAGTACATCGGCGACGCGATCATGGCCGTGTTCGGCCTGCCGCGAATCCACGAGGATGACGCGTTGCGCGCCGTTCGCGCCGCCGCCGAGATGAAGCGGCGCCTGGCGGCCCTCAACGAGGAGCTCGAGCGCCGCTGGGGCGTGAGCCTCGCGAACCGCACGGGCGTGAACACGGGCGAGGTCGTCGCCGGCGACGCCTCCACCGGCCAGCGGCTCGTCACGGGTGACACCGTGAACGTCGCCGCGCGGCTCGAGCAGGCCGCGCCCGCGCTGGAGATCCTCGTCGGCGGCCCGACGTACCAGCTCGTGAGGGACGCGGTCGAGGTCGAGGAGGTCGAGCCGCTCGAGCTGAAGGGCAAGAGCGACCGCGTGCCGGCGTACCGCCTCGTCTCGGTGCAGGACGTGGCGGAGACGGAGCGGCGGCACCGGAGCGCCTTCGTCGGGCGCGAGGAGGAGCTGCGGCGGCTGACGGACGCCCTGGAGGAGAGCCGGCGCAACCGCTCCGCCCGCACCCTGACCCTGCTCGCCGACGCAGGCGTCGGCAAGTCGCGCCTCGTGGAGGAGTTCCGGCACGGGCTGGACGGCGACGCGCTGGTGGTGCGGGGACGGTGTCTCCCGTACGGACGCGGGATCACGTTCTGGCCGCTCGGCGAGATCGTCCGCGAGGCCGCCGGGATCGAGCTCGACCACTCGCCCGAGCAGGCGACGGCGATGCTCCTCGAGCTCCTGGGCGCCGAGTCGCAGGCGGTGGTGGAGCGGCTGGGTTCCGCGATCGGGCTGATCGAGCGGCAGTTTCCCGCCGAGGAGACGTTCTGGGCGGCCGCGCGCTTCTTCGAGCGCTGCGCCGAGCGGCGGCCGGTGGTCGCCGTGTGGGAGGACGTGCACTGGGCCGAAGCGACGCTGCTCGACCTGATCGAGCGCGTGGCGGCGTCCGCGTCCGCGCCGGTGCTCCTGCTCTGCACCGGCCGGCCGTCGTTCCTCGAGCTCAGGCCGGACGGCCTCGGAGGCGAGACCGTCGAGCTCCGCCCGCTCGACGCGGAGGAGAGCGAGCGCGTGGTCGACGCGCTGCTCGGCGACGCCGGCCTCGTCGGCGACGTCCGGCGGCGCGTGATCGAGTCGGCGGAGGGCAACCCCCTCTACGTCGAGCAGATGCTCTCGATGCTGATCGACGAGGGGCGCCTGCGCCGGGAGGGCGACCGCTGGGTCCCCGCCGGCGAGCTGGAAGAGGTCGCGATCCCGCCCACGATCCACGCGCTCGTCGCCGCGCGCCTCGACCTGCTGTCCCCGGAGGAGAAGGCGGCGGTGGAGCCGGCGTCGGTGATCGGGCTGCGGTTCGGGCTCGAGCCGCTCGCGGAGCTCGTGCCGGACGCGATCCGCGACGCCCTGCCGGACGTCCTCGCCGCGCTCGTCCGCAAGCGCCTGCTGGCCGAGGGTGGCGGCGCCGACGGCGGCTTCCGGTTCGCGCACATCGTCGTCCGGGACGCCGCGTACGCCGAGATGCTCAAGCGGACGCGGGCGACCCTGCACGAGCGGTTCGCCGATTGGGGCGAGCGGGCGAACCGCGACCGCGGCGCGGAGTTCGACGAGATCCTCGGCTACCACCTCGAGCAGGCGTACCGGTACGGGTCCGAGCTCGGGCCGGTCGACGACCACGGCCGCGCGCTCGCGGTCCGAGCGGCGACGAAGCTCGCCGCCGCCGGCCGCCGCGCGTTCGCGCGCGAGGACATGTCGGCGGCCGCGAACCTCCTGCGGCGCGCGGCCGAGCTCCTGCCGGAGGACGCGCCCGAGCGGCTGGCGCTGCTCCCCGACCTCGGCGAGGCGCTGACGCAGGTCGGCGAGCTCGCGTGGGCGGAGCTGTTCCTCGACGAGGCCGTCGAGCGCGCGGAGCAGGCCGACGACGCGGCGACGGCCGCGGAGGCGCGGCTGTCGCAGCTGAGCAGGCAGCGGTACGGCGGCGGCGGCGACGAGGCCGACTGGTCGGCGGCGGTGCTGCGCGAGGTGGAGCGGTCCGTCCCCCTCTTCGAGCGCGCGGCCGACGACCGGCGGCTCGCCCGCGCCTGGCGGCTCGCGATGTTCGCCTACGGCGTCTCGTACCGCTTCGGCGACGCGGTCGTCGCGGGGCAGCGGGCGGCGGCCCACGCGCGGCGGGCGCGGGACGGCCGCCTGGAGGCGGTCGCGGCGTCGACCTCCGCGATGGCGGCGCTGTACGGGCCGACGCCCGTCGCGGAGGCGATCGCGCACTGCGAGGAGGCGCTCGAGCAGACGTCCTCGAACCGGAAGGTGCACGGGTTCGTGATGCTTCTGAAGGCGCCGCTCCACGCGATGCTGGGCGAGTTCGAGCTCGGCCGTGCCCTCTACCGTGACGCGTCGGCTGCCCTGCACGAGTCGGGCGCCCGGATCTACGCCGCCCGGATCTCGCTCGAGTCGTCGATCGTCGAGCTCCTCGCCGGCGACGCCGAGGCCGCTGAGCGCGAGCTCCGGCGCGACTACGCGACGCTCGAGGCGATGGGAGAGCAATACCTCCGCCCGACGGTGGCGGCGCAGCTCGCGCAGGTGCTCTGCGTCCTGGGCCGCACCGACGAGGCTCGGGGATTCGCGACCCTCGCCCGCGAGCTGGCCGCGGAGGACGACCTCGAGTCGCAGGCGCTCTGGCGCTCCGCAGCCGCGATGGTGCTCGTCGAGCAGGGGACGCCCGACCAGGCGGTCGAGGTCGCGGCCGGGGCGGTCGAGCTGTTCGGCCGCACCGACGCCCTCGTTCGCCTCGGCGAGGCGCTCGAGGTGCACGGCGCCGCGCTCCTCGCGAGCGGGCGCGAGGATGACGCACGTGCAGCGTTCGAGACGGCCGCCTCGCTCTACGCGCGGAAGGGC
>DATHTC010000040.1:0-8780 GCA_035463735.1 Gaiellaceae bacterium
GGGGAGCCCGCGCGTGGGCGGGTGCGGGAGCCCCGCGGCGGCGAGTCGGACTGCGGTCGCGAGCTTGTCGTGCGCCGCCGTGTGGGCGGACGCCGGGTTCAGGACGCGGATCCCGCGGCGCTCGAGCAGGCGAAGGTGCCAGAGGCCGTCCTCGATTCCGGCCAGCGTCGGGAGCACGTCGAGCCGCCCGAGGGCGGCGTCGCCGGGGCGCAGCCGCTCGAGGGCCTGCGCGGGCGTGAGCACCGTCGCCTTCGCGCCCAGGCGGGTCGCGGCGGTCGCGAGCGCGAGGTTCGTCTCCGTCGCCCGCGTGGCGAGGATCCCGAGGCGCATCGCCTGCGAGTGTCGCGGCCTCTTCGTCGAGCGTGGGCTACCGGGAGGTGAACGTCCGGTGACGGGCTGGTGCCGGCTATACGACCCGTCGCCGGGTCTCCACGGGCAGCCGGTGGAGGAAGGTGATCCGT
This sequence comes from Gaiellaceae bacterium, assembly GCA_035463735.1. GTDB lineage: Bacteria > Actinomycetota > Thermoleophilia > Gaiellales > Gaiellaceae > DATHTC01. The sequence goes on from DATHTC010000040.1 coordinate 462, forward strand.
CCGTCCGCCACCCGGAAGAGCGCCCGCGTCCGGAAGGCGCCGTCACAGCGGCGGCGGGCATCGGCGTCGAGGTCGAACTCCGCCTCGATCGTGCGGCCGCGGTCGGCGATGCGCACCACCTCGCCGGCGCAGGCCTCCCGCAGGCTGTACCGCAGCGCGTCCGCCTCCGTCCGCAGCACGATCCGGCGCTCACCGTCGATCACCTCGGCGCCGGGGGCGAAGAGGCCCGCTGCAGTCTCGGCGTTCCCCGCGCGCACCGACTCCGCCCAGGCGCGCACGACGCTCTCGGGCGAGCGCTCGCCGCTCCCGCATCCGGCGAGGAGGAGCAGCAGGGCGGGAAGGAGCAGGCTGCGCGCGGGGACGGCGGGCACCCGCCCAACGATAGATTCCGGCTGTGGACTTCTCGCTCAGCGAGGACCAACGCGAGATCCAGGCGCTCGCCCGCGAGTTCGCCGAGGGTGAGATCGAGCCGCACGCGGCGGAGTGGGACCGCGAGCACCGCTTCCCCCGCGAGCTCTACGCCAAGCTGGCCGAGCTCGGCCTGATGGGCGCGTGCGTCCCGGAGGATCTCGGCGGCGCCGGCGCGGACTTCCTCTCGTACATCCTCGTGCTCGAGGAGCTCTCCCGCGCCGACGCGGGCGTCGGCGTCACCGTCGCCGTCCACACGAGCGCCGTCACGCTGCCGCTGCTCGCGTTCGGCACGGACGAGCAGCGCGCTCGGTTCGTGCCGCCGCTCGCGCGCGGCGAGCTGCTCGGCTCGTTCGCGCTGACGGAGCCCGAGGCCGGGTCGGACGCCGGCTCGCTGCGCACCAGGGCCGAGCCCGAGGGCGACGGCTGGCGGATCACGGGCGCGAAGCAGTGGATCACGAACGGCTCCTACGCCGGGACGTTCCTGCTCTTCGCGCGCACCGACCCGGAGACGGAGGGGGCGCGCGGGGTGTCGGCGTTCGTGCTCGACGCCGACCACGTGCGCGTGACGCGGGAGGAGGAGAAGCTCGGCCTGAACTCGTCCTCGACGGCCGACCTCGTGGTCGAGGGCGCGCTCGTCGGCCGCGACCGCCTGCTGGGCGAGGAGAAGCGCGGGTTCGCGGTCGCGATGTCGACGCTCGACGGCGGGCGGATCGGAATCGCTGCGCAGGCGGTGGGGATTGCGCAGGCCGCGTACGAGGTGGCGCGTTCGTACGCGCTCGAGCGGCGCCAGTTCGGCCGGCGCATCGCCGACTTCCAGGCGATCCAGCACAAGCTCGCCGACATGTCGACGGAGCTCGACGCAGCCCGACTGCTCGTCTACCGCGCCGCGTGGCTGAAGCAGGAGGGCCGCCCGCACACCGAGGCGGGGGCGAAGGCGAAGCTCTACGCGTCGGAGATGGCGCGGAGGCAGACGGCCGAGGCGATCCAGGTGCTCGGCGGCTACGGCTACACGCGCGAGTTCCCCGTCGAGCGCTACTACCGCGACGCGAAGGTGACGGAGATCTACGAGGGCACGAGCGAGGTGCAGCGGCTCGTGATCGCGCGCGAGCTCCTGAAGCACGCCGAGCGCGCCGCCGCCCTCCGCTAACGGATCGCAGAGTTCGCGGATGCGGCGCACGCCGCGGACGCCGAGGATCGGGACGTGGCACGCGTGGTCGCGCAGCGGCTAGCGCTCCTCGCCGCGGTGGGGCTCGTCGCCGCGGGCGTCGCCGGCGGTGCTCACCGCGCCACGCCGGCGGCCGAGACCGCCGCCTACGGGGAAGCGCGTCTGGGGCCGCTGCGCGTCGTCAGCGGCGCCCGCGTGACGGCTCGGGCCGTCGACCTGCGCGGGACGTGGCTCGACGCCACCGTCGGCTGCGGGACGAGCCGGCGGCTGCGGATCGCCGCGGTGGCCGACTACGCGGGGGCGGCGGCGCCTCGCCGCGTCCGCCGCGCCGGGTCGTTCTCGGCGCCGAACTGCGGCGAGGGCGGGCCGAGCGTGGGCTTCACGCTCACCGCGCGGGCGGCCGGGCTCGCCTGTGCCGACGGCCGCTGGCGGCCGGGCCGCTACTCGTTCACGACGACGACGACCGAGACGACCAAGGCGCTCCGCGCGGTCGCGTCGCTCGTCTGGGCGTCGTCGCGCGCCTGCTGACGCCGTTCACGGCCGCCACGCGTAGAGCGCGTCTGGCGTCCGCTCCTCGTTGTCGCGGCCGTCGGTCTCGCGCACGAGCGAGAAGCCGTGCCGCTCGTAGAGGCGCCGCGCCGCGTGGTTCTGCTGGAAGACCCACAGCTCGAGGCCGTCGGGGCGCTGCGCCTTCGCGTGGACGAGCAGCGCCGTCCCGATCCCTCGGCCCTGCGCCCCCGGCTCGACGTAGAGGTGCGTCAGCTCCGAGCCGAGCACGGCGGCGAAGCCGAGGATCCGGCCGTCCTCGTCCCACGCCCAGACCTCGCGGTCGGCGAGGACGCCGGCGAAGAACGCCCGGTCCTCCTCCGCCGTGTGCAGCGTCGGGAGGAAGGTGAGCGTCCCGAACGAGCGCCGGAAGAGCTCCGCGATCACGCGCACGTCCTCCGGAGTCGCGGCACGGATCACGGCCGTAACCTACGCACGTGCGCAGGCGCGACGAGCCCGTGCGGCTGACACGGATCTACACGCGAACCGGCGACGGGGGCGAGACCGCCCTCGGCGACCTCACGCGCGTTCCCAAGACCCACCCCCGCGTGGAGGCGTTCGGCGCGGTCGACGAGCTGAACGCCCATGTGGGCGTCGCGCTCGCGGGCGGGCTCCCGGCCGGGCTCCGCGACGTCCTCGTGCGCGTGCAGAACGAGCTCTTCGACCTCGGCGCCGACCTCGCCCGTCCGGGGGAGGAGGGCCTGCGCGTCACGCCCGGGCAGGTCGAGGCGCTCGAGCGTGACTGCGACCGCTTCAACGAGCCGCTCCCGGAGCTGAAGAGCTTCGTCCTTCCCGGCGGCACCGAGGCCGCGGCCCGACTCCACGTCGCGCGTACCGTCTGCCGCCGCGCCGAACGGGAGGCGCTGCGCGTCGAGGACGCGAGCCCGACCGCGCTCGTCGACCTTAACCGGCTCACCGACCTGCTGTTCATCCTCGCGCGCGCGGCCAACGCCGGCGCCGGCGAGCCGCTCTGGAAGCCCGGCGAGACCCGCTAGGCGCCCCTATCATCCGCGGCGATGGCGACGACCGAGGACCCGCGCGCCGACGTCGGCGCCCCGCCGAGCCGGGCGGAGGGCTGGGACCGCACGCCGACGGCACGCTGGCGCCACGAGCTCTACGACGCCACGCCCGAGCGCGAGGGCGAGCTCTTCACCACGATCTCCGGCGACGAGGTCGACCCGCTCTACACGCCGGACTCGGTGGAGCTCGACTACGACCACGACCTCGGCTACCCCGGCACCTACCCCTTCACGCGCGGCGTCTACCCGTCGATGTACCGCGGGAAGCTGTGGACGATGCGGCAGTTCGCCGGCTTCGGCACCGCCGAGGAGACGAACGCGCGCTTCCGCTATCTGCGCGACCACGGCCAGACCGGCCTCTCGACCGCGTTCGACATGCCGACGCTGATGGGCTACGACTCCGACCACCCGCGCTCGCTCGGCGAGGTCGGCCGCGAGGGTGTGGCGATCGACTCGCTCGCCGACATGGAGACGTTGTTCGCGGGCATCCCGCTCGGCGAGGTCTCCACCTCGATGACGATCAACTCGCCTGCGGCGATGCTGCTGGCCTTCTACGCCGCGGTGGGGGAGCAGCAGGGCGTGCCGATGGGCGAGCTCCGCGGGACGATCCAGACCGACATCCTCAAGGAGTACATCGCCCAGAAGGAGTACATCTTCCCGCCCGAGCCGTCGATGCGGCTCGTCACGGACATGGTCGAGTTCTGCGCGCGGGAGATGCCGCGCTGGCACCCGATCTCGATCAGCGGCTACCACATCCGCGAGGCCGGCTCGACTGCGGCGCAGGAGCTGGCGTTCACGCTCGCCGACGGGTTCACCTACGTCGAGTGGGCGATCGAGCGGGGCCTCGACGTCGACGACTTCGCCCCGCGCCTGTCGTTCTTCTTCAACGCCCACCTCGACTTCTTCGAGGAGATCGCGAAGTACCGCGCCGCGCGGCGGATCTGGGCGCGCGAGCTGCGCGAGCGGTTCGGCGCGAAGAGCCCGCGCTCGTGGCTGATGCGCTTCCACACGCAGACCGCCGGCGTCTCGCTGACCGCGCAGCAGCCGGAGGTCAACGTCGTGCGGACGGCGCTCGAGGCCCTCGCGGCCGTCCTCGGCGGCACGCAATCGCTGCACACGAACTCGTTCGACGAGGCGCTCGCGCTGCCGACCGAGCACGCCGTGCGGATCGCGCTCCGCACGCAGCAGGTGATCGCGCACGAGACCGGCGTGGCGAGCACGATCGACCCGCTCGGCGGCTCGTACTTCGTCGAGGCGCAGACGAACCGGATCGAGGCCGAGGCGTACGACTACTTCCGGCGCATCGAGGAGCTCGGCGGCGTCGTCGAGGCGATCAAGGAGAACTTCTTCCAGCGCGAGATCGCGGACGCGTCCTTCCGCTACCAGTCGGAGGTCGAGTCCGGGGAGCGCGTGATCGTCGGCGTCAACCGCTACGTCGCCGAGGAGGAGACGCCGGTCGAGCTCCTCAAGGTCGACCCGGCGCTCGAGCGGAAGCAGATCGAGCGGGTGCGGGCGGTACGGGCCCGGCGGGACACCGCCGCGGTGGAGGCCGCGCTCGCCGCGCTGAAGCGCGCCGCGGAGGGCGACGAGAACCTGATGGGGCCGATCCTCTCCGGCACCCGCGCCTACGTGACGATGGGCGAGATGTGCGACGCGCTCCGCGAGGTGTGGGGCGTCTGGCGCGAGACGCCCGTCTTCTGACGCGCTAGCGGAGCAGCAGCGTGTCGAGGCCGCGCACGAGCCCCTGGATGGTGGGCACGGCGCGCACGGCCAGGAGGGTGCCGGCGACGTAGGGCTCCGCCGAGCTGCCGGCGTCGTGGCGGATGGAGAGCCGCTCGTCCGGGAGGGCGAAGACGACCTCGGTCGAGACGGTGAAGCTCGGCAGCCGCAGCGAGTGCACCTGCGCGCCGCCCACCGTCGCCCCGCGGGCCGTGCGGTCGCCAGCCGTCGCCTCGACGGGGTGCCCGAGCGCCGGCGGCCGGACCTGCTCGAGGCGCTCGGCCAGCTCCCGTGCGGTGCCGCTCGGCGCGTCCGGCTTCGCCGCGCTCGCGTAGTCGACGATCTCCCAGTGCGGGACGTGCCGCGCGGCCAGCAGCGCCGCCGCCTGGGCGAGCGCGGCCGTGACCGAGAAGTTCCCGGCTGCGACGACGCCGACGCCTCGCGCCCGCGCCGCTCGGTCGAGCTCCTCGAAGTCGGCCGCGTCGAGGCCGGACGAGCCGACGACGACCGAGACCCCGCGCTCGATCGCCGCGAGCACGTTCGCTTTCACGACGTCGTGGGCCGTGTAGTCGACGAGGACGTCGACGGCCCCGGCCGCGTCGAGTGCCTCGGGGACGGAGGCGTGGACGCGCGCGCCGTGGCGCTCGCCGCCCGCGGCGGTGCGGCTGACGCCGGCCCTCAGGACCAGGTCGCCGGCGGCCTCGACGGCCTCCGCGACGGCGCTGCCGGTCCAGCCCGTGACCCCGGCGACGCACACGTCCAGAACATGCTCGAAGCGACGGCCGCGATCGACCACTGGGCGGGATGATGCCCGTGCCGTCCGAGTGTCCGGGCGGATCCCGCTGCTGCTTTAAGCGCCGGTTAACGGCGCTAACCGGAGCGCCGCGGCGCCGTCTACACTCGGCGCATGAGCATCCGCTCCACGCTGTCCTCTCCGCGCGCCCAGCGCCGCCTCCTGTGGCTCGGCAGCGCGGTCGTCGCGGTCGGCGTCGCGCTCGGGCTCGTGTTCGTCGTCGGCGATACCGGGGCGAAGACCGAGGAGGTCGTCTCGAAGGAGCCCGCCGTCGTCGTCAACGAGGGCCCGAAGGCGCCGCTCCCGCGCGAGGCACGGCGGGTCGCGGGCGAGTTCATCCTCACCACCGTCACCCGGAAGGACCTGGCCCGCGGCTGGGAGCTCACGCATCCTGCGTTCCGCGCGGGCCTCACGAAGAAGCAGTGGCTGTCGGGCGACATTCCCGTCGTCCCCTACCCGGTCAGCTCCACCGAGCCCGCGCCGATGAGCGTCGAGGAGTCGTACGCGAACTCGGCCGTGATGCGCGTCTCGCTCGCTCCCGAGAAGGGCTCGTCGGTGAAGCCGCAGCTGTTCTTCATCGGCGTCCGCAAGTTCGACGGGCAGTGGAAGGTGGACTACTGGGGGCCGTACTCGACGGTGCCGGTTCCCTCCTCCTCCGCCTCCTGACCCGCGTGGAGCCGCGCGCCGGCTTCCTCGCCTCGCCGCGCCGTCGCCGCCGGCTCGCGTGGAGCAGCGGCGTCGTCACGGTGCTCGGCGGCCTCGTCGCCGTCGCGCTCCTCTATCCGGGCGTCGAGCGCGAGCCGGAGCGGATCTCGAACGAGCTGGCCGTCGTCCCGGCGACCCCGAAGAACGTGCCGCTGACGAAGGAGGCACGGGCGGCCACGATCGCGACCGCGAACCGCTTCCTCCGCACGGCCGTCGCGCGGGAGCGGCCGATCGAGGCGTGGGATCTCGTCCACCCGACGCTGCGCGAGGGCATCTCGAAGCGCGCCTGGGCGAGCGGCGAGATCCCCGTCGTGCCGTATCCGGTGGAGTCCGCGATCTACCGGCTCGACTACTCGCGCCAGAACCTCGTCGGCTGGAAGGTGAGCGTGTACCCGAAGAAGGGCGCCGATCTCCAGCCCATGACGTTCTACCTCGACGTGACGCTGTCGGGAGCCGGGCCGGAGCGGCGCTGGCGGGTCAGCAACTGGTCGCCCGCGAGCATGCTCGCCTCGACTGCGGGCGGCGCCTCCTCCGACGGGGCCAACCCGCTCGCGATCGGGCGCGCGAGCCGGGACGACTACGAGAGCCGCGTCAGCGTGGCCTGGCTGCTCCTGCCGGTCGGGCTGCTCGGGCTCGTCCTCGCGGCGGTCGCCGGCAAGGGCATCGTCGACTGGAGGCGCACGGCGGCGGCCGAGCGCGCGTACCGCGAGCGGCGGTAGCGCTACTCGCCCTCGAGCTCGACCTCGTAGCCGTCGTAGGCCAGCTCGACGCCGTCCGGGACGGGGAGCTCCGACGGGCGGTGCGTGAGCAGCAGCCGCCGCGCCCCGGACCGCCGGAACGCGTCGATCGCCTCCTCGGCCGACAGGTGCCCCCGTGGCGTGCCGTCGAGGTCGCCCCGCTCCAGCGTCGCCTCGCACACGAACAGGTCGACGTCGCGGGCGGTCTCGACCAGGGGGTCGCACGGCGCCGTGTCGCCCGAGTACGAGAGCGAGCACGCGCCGTCGGAGACACGGAGCGCGTACGTCTCGAGCGTGTAGTGCGGGACGCGTCGCGGCGTCACCTCGAGGCCTGCGGCGCGGAACGGCGTCGCCTCCGCGTACTCCCGCACGCCGAAGCACGAGTCGAACATCTCGTCTTGCCCCAGCTGCCCGCCGAAGCGGCGCAGCTGCTCGTGCCCCCCGGGGGGGACCCACAGCTCCGGGCGCGACCGGTCGCGGCCGAGCCCGAACATCGTTCCCCAGACCCACGGGACGAGGTCGCCCCAGTGATCGAGGTGGAAGTGCGTGATCACGATCGCGTCGACCGACGGCCAGCCGTTCGTCGAGTAGCGCTCCCGCAGGCGTCCGAGCACCCCCGGGCCGCAGTCGAGGAGCAGCCGCCCGGGCCCCTCGACGAGCAGCCCCGCGTGGGCCCCGCCCGGGTTCGGCCACGCCGGGCTGGAGCCGATGACGGTCAGCCTCACCGCCATATACTGGCGCACCGATGCCGGTGCGCTCCTCCCCAACCGCCGCCGGGGGCGGGCGGACGATCAGGGTCGTGATCGCGAAGCCCGGGCTCGACGGTCACGACCGCGGCGCGAAGATCATCGCGCGGGCTCTCCGCGACGCCGGCATGGAGGTGATCTACACCGGCCTCCACCAGACGCCGGAGCAGATCGTCGAGACCGCGATCCAGGAGGATGCGGACGCGGTCGGCATCTCCATCCTGTCCGGGGCGCACATGACGCTCGTGCCGAAGATCGTCGACGGCCTGAAGGAGAACGGGGCGGAAGACGTCCTCGTCGTCGTCGGCGGGACGATCCCGACGGAGGACGCCCGCGAGCTCAAGGAGCGGGGCGTCGCGGAGGTCTTCACGCCCGGCGCGCCGATGAGCGAGATCGTGGACTTCCTGAAGGGCGCGATGCCGGTTTCCTAGGGCCGGGCGCGCGCCGCTCCCGTAACCGAGCCCGTCCGCTCGCCGTT
>DATHTC010000041.1:0-5824 GCA_035463735.1 Gaiellaceae bacterium
GCGCTGCCTCGGGTGCGGGCCGGGGCGCGCCCGCCGGCCCGAGCAGCGCACTTGCCGCGAGCGTCGCCAGCGCGGCGACCAACCGCGTCGGCCCTGCCGTCGAGCGTACGTTCGTAGCCTCCCTCACGCGTCTCTCCGCACGATCGTGGCACCGAGCCCGTGGGTCGCCAAGGCCGGTTCGCAGATCCTGGTCATCTGCGTAGGGCGGCGGAGGCGGCCTCGAGCCGGGGTTCCGCCCGCGGGGTCGTGACGGGAGCCCGCACGCGTGCGCGTGCGGCAACATGCCCGCCGAGCGGCTCCCCTGCGAGCACCGCGAGCGCGACGAACGGGAAGAACCACGCGACGTAGAGCCCGCTCCAGTGCGTGAGCAGGAGCTGGAACCCGACGAGCAGCGCCGCCGTCAGGGCCGCCAGCTGGAGGGGTGTCTTCCGCCGCGGGACGAAGGCCACCGCGATCGCCGCCACGACGAGGAGTACCTGTCCGGCGCGCTGGACGAGCGCCAGGTCGGGGAGTCCTGCCGCGTGGTAGTCGCCCCAGTCCCAGAGCGAGAACGGCGAGCTGCGGTCGGCCTGGATCTGGAAGGTGCGCTCGTAGAAGACCCGCAGCTCGTGGAGCGGGTTGCCCGACGCGAGGAGCGTCCAGAACGACAGCAGCGTCGTCGCGGCGAAGGCCGCCGCGAACGTGAGCGCCGGGCGAGGCTTGCGCTCCGGGTACGTGAGCCAGAGCGGAACCGTCAAGAGGGAGGCGAGCTTCGTCCACGCCGCGAGCGCGCCGAGGACGCCGCGCGCGGAGGGCGAGGACGCCGCCCAGAAGCCCCAGATCAGGAGCGCGGGCATGATCGCGTCGTTCGTGTTCGAGCTGGAGGCGTACTGCGTGAAGGGGTTCGCCGCCCATGCAAGGGCCAGCGTCGCCGCCAGTCGCCCGCGTCCGTAGCGGTAGCCGACCGCCGCCAGCCCCAGCATCGCGACGACGTCGAAGAGAATCGACGTGAAGTGGACGGCGGGGAGCGAGTCCCACTTTCCGGTCCACCCGAACAGCCACAGCCCCGGGAGGTAGGCGTGGTACGTGACGGGGCCGTACGTGTCCCCGAGCGCGTTGGCGGTCTCGCACCGCCCGTTCTCCTGGATCCAGTCCGCGATGTCGCCTTCGGCCGACGGAGCTGAGCAGGGCTTCCCGGTGTCCTTGACCGGGAAGTTGCCGTACGGCGACTCCCCGCTCGCGATTCGGTCGGCTCCGATCACCCCGGCGTAGCCGACGTCGAGGACGCCGGAGGCGTAGTGGTTGAGGCCCGCGCGGAACCCGACCAGGAAGACGAGCGCCGCGACCAGCACCCAGATCGGTAGCAGCTTCGGCTGTCGCGCCGTCCGGTTCGTCACCCCGATCCAGGCGCAGCGCGCGATGAGGTACGCCATCGGCACCGCCGCGGCGATCGCGCTTGCGAACACGCGCCCGTCGTTGAAGTACCAGAGGTAGACGGAGAACCCCAGCAGCATCGCCACGTCGAGGTTCCGGAGGCTCAGCGGCCGTCGGAAGTCGAGGAGCGCGAGCAGGAAGACGAGGCAGAACGCGAGCCAGACGCGGGTCTCGTTGATCTTGCCGCCGAGGTTGGCGCTCCGCGCCAGCGGCCACGCGACCTCCGGCCCCACCCAGGCTTCGGTGACGTTGCCGGAGAGGTCGACCTTGCCGCCCGCCATCTGCCCGGCGTCGCCGGCGAATACGGCGACGCTCCAGACGTTGAAGTTCGGCTTGAACTCGGCCTGTGCCGTGATGCGGCTCGGCGAGTAGCGGGACAGCCAGCGGTCGACCTTCGGGTGCTGGAGGAAGGCGCGCGTCGCGGTGCGCTCGCTCGGCGTGCGGCCGGCGGTGCCGTCGGCGGCGTGGCCGGCCGGCGCGGCAAGCAGCGCCGCGAGCGCTACCGCGACGAGGCCACGGCGCATCTCGGTGTGGTGAGGCCCCGGGAGGGACGGGGCCTCACCGAGCGGTGGAGGACAATGACGAAGACGCCAATGCTGCGCCGTGCGACGCGCGTATTGAACGGCGTCGCACCGCGCGTCACGGCGTCGTCGTGGTTGTCGTGGACGTCGTCGGCGTGGTCGTAGACGTGGTCGGCGTCGTCGTGGACGTCGTCGTCGTTGTCGTCGTCGGTGTCGTCGTTGTCGTCGTTGTCGTGGTTGTCGTCGTGGTCGTCGTCGTCCCCGGCGAGAGCAGGTACTCGACGTGCGAGATGCCCTTGCAGTCGGGACCTGAGCCGATCCGCGTGACGGTGACGGTTGCGGTCCCGAGCCCGGACACCGTGTAGCAGGGCCCGCTCACGAGCGGCGGGTAGTAGAAGCAGCCACCGCCGGACTGCTCCGAGCCGGCCTTGATCGCCACCTGCGTGACCACGCTTCCGGCAGGCGCATTGATCGTGTACGTGTCCGCCTCGAAGTCGAGCTTGAAGCCACCGGTCAGACAGTTGCCGCTCCCGCCCGGTGCCGCCGACACGGGCGCTGCGACGAGGTACGCGGCTGTGAGCCCCAGCGACACAAGCGTCGTGAGAGCCCCCAGCTTGAGCATGCGCAGCTTCAATCCACCTCCTCCTTTCGCTGCGAGAGCGTCTCCCCAGTTGGCGGACGCTTTCGCTGTCACGTCCTCCACGCACCGAGTCCCGGTGCGTTCGCTTTCAGCGACTCACGCTAGTACGGAACCGCACGTGCGTACATGGCCGTTCCCAAAGGTCCAACCGAAAGGCGAGGGTGCAGCCCTGTCGCACTGTTGGCTCTGAGCGTCCGGCGGATCCCGCCGCTGCTCCTCACGCGCCGAACGAACTGGTGCTCGACGCCGCGCGCGTGGCGCCGGTCGGGCGAGGCGCGAAGGGAGTTCATCCTGCTACCGCTATCGGTGGCCGGGGTAGGCCGGCGGCCCGCGGTTCCCGTCATAGATGCAGTCCCGGCAACGCCCGTGTTTCACCTCCTGCGCCCCGGAAAGGCACGGACCGCGGCCGATCGGGCAGAGGACCGCCGACACGCCGCTGCCGCCCATCACCTGACGAGAAGGGGTCGTACGTGCCGAAGACGATCTTGATCACCGGGGGAGCCGGGTTCATCGGCTCGCATCTCGCCGACGAGCTGCTGCGGGCGGGGTACCGCGTGCGGGCGCTCGACGTGCTCGACCCGCAGGTGCACCCGCAGGGCGAGCGGCCGGGCTACCTCGACGCTGACGTGGAGCTCGTCGTCGGGGACGTCCGTGACGCCGACGCCGTCCGCCGCGCGCTCGACGGGGCCGAGGCCGTCTTCCACCTCGCCGCACGCGTCGGCGTCGGCCAAAGCATGTACGAGATCGCCGGCTACCAGGGCGTGAACGCCTACGGAACCGGCGTGCTGCTCGAGGCGCTGCTCGACCACCCCGTGGAGCGGCTCGTGGTCGCCTCGAGCATGAGCGTGTACGGCGAGGGTGCCTACGAGACGCGCGACGGCAGGCCCGCCGTCCCCGCCGGGCGCCGCCTCGAGGCGGGCGAGTGGGATCCGCGCGGCCCGGACGGGGAGGAGCTCGTCCCGGTGCCGACGCCCGAGACGAAGGAGCCCGACCTGGCCTCGATCTACGCGCTCGGCAAGTACGACCAGGAGCGCATGTGCCTGATCCACGGCCGGGCGTACGACGTCCCCGCGGTCGCACTGCGCTTCTTCAACGTCTACGGTCCCCGCCAGGCGCTGTCGAACCCCTACACGGGCGTCCTCGCGATCTTCGCCGCCCGCCTTCTGAACCGGAAGCCGCCGCTCGTGTTCGAGGACGGCCGCCAGCGGCGGGACTTCGTCAGCGTCGCCGACGTGGTGCGCGCGTGCCGGCTCGCGCTGGAGCGGGACGAGGCGGCCGGCGAGGTCGTGAACGTCGGCAGCGGCCGCAGCGTCGACGTCCTCGAGATCGCCGAGGAGCTCCGCCTCGCGCTCGACTCGGACGTGCAGCCGGAGGTCACCGGACGCGTGCGCGCCGGCGACATCCGCCACTGCTTCGGCGACGTCTCCAAGGCGCGCCGCGTGCTCGGCTTCGAGGCGTCCGTGCCGCTCGAGGAGGGGATCGCGGAGCTTGCCTCCTGGCTCGAGGGACAGGTCGCCGAGGACCGCGTGGACGACGCCGCGCGCGAGCTCGTTGCGAGAGGGCTGGCCCGATGACCCGGCGCAACGGCACCCGCCCCGTCGCGCTCGTGACCGGCGGCGCCGGCTTCGTGGGCACGAACCTCGCCCACCGGCTGGTCGAGGACGGACACCGGGTCCGCGTGCTCGACAGCCTCGCCCGGCCGGGCGTGGAACGCAACCTGCTCTGGCTCCGGGAGACGCACGGGAGCGCGGTCGAGGCGCACGTCGCCGACATCCGCGATCGGGACGCCGTCCGCGGCGCGCTCGCCGGCGCGGACCAGGTGTTCCACTTCGCCGCCCAGGTGGCGGTGACGACGAGCCTGGAGGACCCGGACGCCGACTTCGGCGTGAACCTCGTCGGGACGCACGTGCTGCTCGAGGAGCTCCGGCGCCTCCCCGAGCCGCCGCCGCTCCTGTTCACGTCCACGAACAAGGTCTACGGCGCGCTCTCCGACCTGCCGCTCGAGCTCGTGGGCGACCGCTGGGAGCCGCGCGACCCTGCGCTCCGCGAGTCGGGTCTCGACGAGGCGCGGCCGCTCGACTTCTGCACCCCGTACGGGTGCTCGAAGGGGGGCGCGGATCAGTACGTCCTCGACTACGCGAAGTCGTACGGGCTGCCCGCGGCCGTGTTCCGGATGAGCTGCATCTACGGGCCGCACCAGCACGGCACCGAGGATCAGGGATGGGTGGCGCACTTCCTCCTCCGCGCGCTCTGGAACGACACGATCACGCTCTACGGCGACGGCCGCCAGGTGCGCGACCTGCTCTGGGTGGAGGACCTCGTCGACGCGTTCGTGCGCGCACGCGACCGGATCGACGCACTCGCCGGGCAGGCGTTCAACGTCGGCGGCGGGCCGCGGAACCGGGCGTCGCTGGTCGAGGTGCTCGAGCTGATCCGGGAGGTCTCCGGGCGGCCGGGCGACGTCACCTTCGCGCCGGCGCGGCAGGGCGACCAGCGGTACTACGTCGCCGACACGCGCCGGCTGACGGCTGCCGTCGGCTGGGAGCCCGAGATGCGCGTCGAGCCGGGCGTGGAGGAGCTGTACCGCTGGCTGCGGTCGCGCTCCCACGCGCCCGTCCGGGTGGCCGCGGCGCGGTGACGGCGTCGCCCGTCGCGACCGGTGCCGCGGCCGCCGTCGTCACCGCGCCGCGCCGCGTCGAGCTCCGGCGGCTCCCGGTGCCGGTTCCGGGCCGCGGCGAGGCGCTACTGCGCCTCGAGGGCTGCGGGGTGTGCGGGTCGAACGTCCCGGTCTGGCAGGGGGTCGCAGGCGGCTACCCGCTTGCGCCGGGCGCGCCCGGCCACGAGGGCTGGGGGGTGGTCGAGGCCGGCGGGGAGGGGGTCGACGCCCTCGACGTGGGGACTCGCGTCACCGGGCTCGGCTACCACTCCTTCGCCGCGTACGACGTCGCCGACGCCGACGACCTCGTGCCGCTGCCCCCGGAGCTGGACGGCATGCCGTTCCCCGGCGAGGCAGTCGGCTGCGCCGTCAACGTCTTCCGTCGCAGCCGCATCGGACGGGGCGACCGCGTCGCGATCGTGGGGGTCGGCTTCCTCGGCGCGCTCGTGCTCCAGCTCGCCGCGGCGGCTGGCGCAGACGTGGCCGCGGTCTCGCGCCGCCGGTTCGCGCTCGAGGTGGCGCGGCGCTGCGGCGCCTCCCGCACGCTGGGGCCGGACGAGGTCTCGGACGAGGAGTTCGACGTCGTCGTCGAGG
>DATHTC010000042.1:0-5448 GCA_035463735.1 Gaiellaceae bacterium
GGCGCCTCGACGACGCGCAGCGGCGCCGGCGTGCGCTCGCGGCGGGTGCGCGTGGGTGGAAAGGGGATGAGTGGAGGGCCAGAGGCCGTGGACGGTCGAGACATGCGTGCCTCGCGTTCGGGGGCGCGTCCGGAGGGATCCTCGCCGTCGGAGCGCGGCGGCGTCAATCCGCGGGCACGCGGAACCGGACCGTCGCGGCCAGGCCTCGCGGTCTGGATGCATGCACCACTCGCGTCGTACGGGTTTGCACGGACGTGTTGTCGCGGTAGTGTCCAGACATGAGCCGCCCTGGTCGGAGGCCCTGAGCTGGCTGTGGTCGCGGCACCTGCGACCACCCCGGCAGCCGACCGGAGACTGCTGCGGCTCGGGGCCGTCGTCTCGCTGGGTGCCGTCGGGGCGCTCGCGACGGCGGCGGGCGCCGGCCTCGACGGCCTCTCCGACCCGGATGCATGGTCCCTCGTGCGCGGCGTCGTCGTCGCGCTGTACATCGGCGTGGGCACGTACACGTGGTGGCGGCGGCCGGCGAGCCGGTTCGGGGTGATGCTCATCCACGTCGGCCTGCTTTTCTCGATCGCGGCGCTGACGGCATCGCACGAGCCGCTCCCGCACACGCTCGGCCGGGTGGCCCTGGCCGTGCTCGTCGTCTACCTCTCCTACGCCTTCCTGACGTTCCCGCGGGACCGGCTCGGCTCGCGGCTCGAGCGCCGGCTCATCGGCGGCTTCGGCGTGGCGACGGCCTTCCTGTGGGCACTCGCGCTGCCGTTCGTCGAGACGCTCCCCGTGGGCGGGCCGCTCGTGGACTGCGGCGGCGGCTGTCCCGACAACGCCCTGCGGTTCGTCCCGCCGTCGGAGCCGATCACCTCGGCGATGAACCTGGCGATCAACGGCGTCACCGCCGCGGCGCTCGTCGGCGTGATCGCGGTGCTCGTCGACCGGGCGCGGTCGCCGGCGCGGCTGCGGCGGCGCCTCGTCCTTCCGCTCCTGGCGGCCGTCGTCGCGCTCGCGGCCTCCTACGCGGCGTTCACGGTCGTCCGCGAGCTCGGCGTCGACGACGCCGGCGCGCTACGGGTCTTCGGCGCGCTCGCCGGGCTGTCGGTCCCGGTCGCGCTGCTCGTCGGCCAGGTTCGCGGGCGCGTGTTCACCGCCACGACCCTCGTCGAGCTCGTGGGCCGCATCGGCCGTGAGCCGGCGACGCCGGCGCGCGTGGAGAAGCTCCTCCGGGAGGCGCTCGGCGACCCGCTCCTGCGCCTCGCCCTGCGCGCGCCCGGAGATGGCTACGTCGACGTGGACGGGAAGCCGATGAAGCTGCCCCCCCGCCGTCGCGAGGTAGGCGTGACGCCGGTCGTGCGCAACGGACGCCCGGTCGCGGCGCTCCTCCACGACGCCACGCTCGACGAGGGCTCGGGGATCGCCGAGGGCCTCGCAGCCACCGCGCTGCTGCTGCTGGAGAACGCCCAGCTCGTCACCGACCTCCGCGCGTCCCGCGCCCGGATCGTCGACTCGGCCCAGCGGGAGCGCCTGCGCCTGGAGCGGAACCTCCACGACGGCGCCCAGCAACGCCTCTTCACCATGCGGCTCAAGCTGGCCGAGGCGCGTGGGCACGTGCGGGACGCGCAGGTCGCCCACGACCTCGACGAGCTCGCCGCGGAAGCCGCCGCGGCCGCCGAGGAGCTCCGCGCCCTGGCGCACGGGATCTACCCGACCGTCCTGCGGGAGCGCGGCCTCCACGAGGCCCTCCGGTCAGCCGCGCGCACGGCCTCGATCCCCGTGCGCGTGGTCGCGGACGGTCTCGACCGCTGCTCGTCGACCGTCGAGGAGGCGGTCTACTTCTGCGTCCTCGAGGCGGTTCAGAACGCGGCGAAGCACGCAGGCCCCGACGCGCGGGTCGTGATCTCGCTCGAGCGCCTCGAATCGGAGCTCCGCTTCTCGGTGAGCGACGACGGCCGCGGCTTCGACCCGGACCGGGACGCGGAGGGGATCGGGCTCGTGAGCATGCGAGACCGGATCGGGGCGGTGGGAGGAGCGCTGGACGTCGTCACACGACCCGGAGCCGGTACCGAGATCCATGGCGTCGTCCCGGCGGGCCGGCCGCCCGACGCCGCGGCGCCAAAGGCCGCGCGAGACGGGCTCCGGGACATCGTCCGGTCGGGGTGATGTCCGCGTCCGAACGCGGGGCGACCATCCCTGGGTGAGCGAGCAGCAGGCGACCGGGGAGACCGCGGACCGGCTGAGCCCGCGCACCCGCACGATCCTCGTCTGGAGCCTCGTCGCGCTCGGGACGCTGATCCTCCTCGTCGGCTCGCTCACGGTGTGGGTCAAGCGGCAGGCGGTCGACACCGACAAGTGGGTCGCGACGAGCTCGCGGCTCCTCGAGGACGACGAGGTGCGCCAGGCGCTCGCCGTCTACGTCGTCGACGAGCTCTACCGCAACGTCGACGTGCAGGCCCGGCTCGAGCAGCGGCTGCCGGAGAACCTCGAGGGGCTCTCGGCGCCGCTCGCCGGCGCGCTGCGGAGCCCGGCGGAGCAGGCCGTCGACCGGATCCTGCAGCGGCCGCGCGTGCAGGACCTCTGGGAGAGGGTCAACCGCGCCTCGCACGAGGCCCTGCTGCGCGTCCTCGAGGACGAGACCCGTGCCGAGAGCGTCTCGACCGCGGGCGGCGTCGTCACGCTCGACCTGCGAGTCCTCCTCGTCAACATCGGCGAGGAGCTCGGCTTCGCAGAGCGGCTCGACGCGCGGCTCCCCGAAGACGCCGGCCAGATCACGGTGCTCGAATCCGACGAGCTCGACACCGCCCAGACGGCGCTGAAGACGCTGAAGACGCTGAGCTGGCTGACCATCCTCGCCGCGATCGCGGCGTTCGGCGGTGCGCTGGCGCTCGCGCGTAACCGGCGCGAGCTGCTCCGCGTGATCGCCGCCGCATTCGTCGTCGTCGGGATCCTGCTGCTCGTCATCCGGCGTGCGGTGGGGAACTACGTCGTCGACGCGCTCGCCGCGGGCGAGTCCGTCCGCGATGCGATCGGCTCGTCGTGGCTGATCGGGACGAGCCTGCTCGCGCAGGTCGCGTGGGCGCTCATCCTGTTCGGGCTCGTGATGCTCGCCGGCGCCCTCCTCGCCGGCCCCGCCGGCGCGGCCCGGCGTGTCCGCGGCGCGGTCGCACCGGGCTTCCGCGATCGGCCGGTGACCGGCTGGCTCGTGCTCGGCGGGGTGTTCCTCCTGCTCGTCCTCTGGGCGCCCGTGCCCGCGCTGGAGACCTGGCCGGGCGTCCTCCTCCTCGGCGCGCTCGTCGCCGTCGGATTCGAGGCCTTCCGCCGCCTGACGGTCGCCGAGCTCGAGGCGGAGCCGCCGGCCGAGGTCACGGCCGGCGAGGGTGTGGCGCCGGCGCCGCCTGCGCACACCGCGGGCTGACCGCGCCGATCAGACGGAGATGCTCACCGGGAACGTCGCGAGCCAGACGACGGTGCCGAGGAAGACGACGACGCCGAAGGCGAGCAGCACGCGCCGCAGCGCCGCCGAGCGGAGCTTCGTGCTGATGCCGGCGAAGAAGAGCACGCCCGCGAAGAGGACGACGCCGAGCACGTAGTTCGTCGCGCGCTGGACGTTCTCCCGCGCCTTGGCCGACCACCGCTCGGCGTCGGCCTCGAGCCGATCCGCCTCGTCCTGGGCGGCGAGCCGGTACTCGGGCATCGCGAACGGCGTCAGCGGCGCGTTCTCGTTCCGGAGCGGTCGCGTCGCCACCCACGCGTCGACGGCCGGCTTGAATTCGGCGCGGAAGCGCGCGAAGTAGAAGTCGGCGAGCTCGGTCTGCTCCTGCGCGTACGCGTTCGCCCACTGGGTGAACGTGGCGACGTCCACCTGGGTCTGTGCGTTGGCGAGGCCCGCGGCCTTCGTCGACTCGACCCGCGCCGCCGCCGCGCGGCTGAACGCCTTCGCCTGCTCGCCGTTCCAGCGGCTCGCCTGGTAGCCGCTCCACGCGGTCGCCACCGTCGCGAGCGAGAGCAGGACGGTGGCGACGATCTCGATCCGCTCGTCGACGCCGAGCTTCACGGCGACACCGGCACGCCGTCGGGCCCGCACGGGGCGCGTACGTCGACGTCGACCGCGCCGAGCGCCTGGTCGACGAGTCGCAGCGACCGCTCCATCGCCGTCGGGTCGAGGCCGCCGACTCCGGGCTGGTACGGCCGGTCGAGCGCGAACAGCAGCAGGAGCAGGGTCACCATCACGCTCACGACCGAGCCGATCAGGAGCGACTGGACGACCGCGCGCTCGCCGCTGTCGGCGAAGAAGAGCGTGTACAGGAAGATGATCGAGGCGATGAAGAACAGGACGATCCACAGCGGCGTCGGGATCACGCCGTCGGCGCCGTGGACGCGGTCGAGCCGCGCCTCCTCGCGCGTCGAGGTCTGCTCGAGCCACTTGTCGTACGCGGACTGCTCGGTCGCGCTCTCCGGCTGCACCGTCTTCAGCGTCCGGAAGAGCTCGACTCCCCACGGATTGACGGCGTCGCCGAGCGTTCCGTCGCGCATCCGCTCCCACTCGTCGACGGCGACCGATCTCCCGTAGCAGACGAGCTCGCCCGTCAGCTCGGCGGCGGACGACTGCGGGAAGAACTGCGCCGTCTCGACCTGCTGGACGAGGATCAGGGCCTCCGTCTCGGCGCCGCTGCGCGACTGGTCGTAGCTCGTGAACGCGAGGAAGACGATGAAGCCGAGCAGCACCGAGAAGCCCGTCGCGAGCACGCCGAACACGCCTGCCGCACGGTCGCCGTCGGCGAAGTACCCGCCCTCGGGGGCGCGGCGCCGCACGAGCAACATCGCCGCGATCGCGGCTCCGGCGAGCGCGAGCGTGACGAGGACGCCGAAGAGGACGTTCACGGCCGGTCCTCACCTGCGCTGCGAACTGGCGCGCCGTGGCAGCGCTTCCACTTGCGGCCGCTGCCGCACGGGCACGGCTCGTTGCGTCCGCGCGCCGCGTCCTCGGCGGCGTAGAGCGACACGACCTCCGCGGGTCCGCGGCCGCGTCGGAGCAGCTCGCCCATGAGGCGCATCGGCCGGTCGACGTGGTGGAAGAAGAGCTTGTACCCGGGGCAGAGGTAGTTCAGGCCGGGCTCGCCGTCGGGCGTCGTGACGAAGCGGTCCTTCGGACAGCCGCCGTGGCAGGCGAAGCGGACGTCGCACTCGCGGCAGAACTGCGGCAGCGTGTCGCGCTTGTCACGTCCGAACCGCTGCTGCCGCTGCGACTCGACGAGGTCGAGCATGCGGTGCTCGGCGATGTTCCCGAGCAGGTGCCGCGGCTCGACGAAGTGGTCGCACGAGTAGAGGTCGCCGGTGTGCTCGAGGGCGAGCGCGCGGCCGCACGTCTCCGAGTGGACGCAGAGGCCGGGCGGCTCGCCGACCCAGTTCGCGAGCGCGACGTCAAACATCTGCACGTACACCTCGCCGACGTCGCGA
>DATHTC010000043.1:0-2577 GCA_035463735.1 Gaiellaceae bacterium
AGGACCGCGTCGTCCCCCAGGACGATCCCGATGTTCGGGACGAGGTTGACCCGGCGGTCGGCGATCACGTACACCCCCGGCGCGATCTCCTGCGGCGGCCCTTTCGCGAGCAGCGGGTTCGAATCCGTCGCGGCGCCTGCGTCCTGCGTCATGTGCGTGCCTCCTCTTCGTCGATTCGGTCGAGCTCCTCGCGGATGACCTCCATGCCGACGGACGCGCGCGGGTAGCCGGCGTAGACGGCGAGCAGGCTCGTCAGCGCCTCCAGCTCGTCGCGTGTCGCGCCGTGCTCGAGCGCCCAGCGGACGTGCGGGCGCAGCCGCTCCTCCGCGCCGCCCTGCGTGATGAGCGCGGCGACGACGACGAGGCTGCGGTCGCGAAGCGAGAGCGCGTCGTCCTCCCAGGCGCTGCCGCCCTGCGCCTCGAACGCCTCCTCGGCCATCCGGGCGCCGAACCGCTCGACGAAGAGCTGCTCGGCCTCGGCCTCGGAGACGCCGAGCTGGCTCGCGTAGACGGCGATCCCGCGGCTGCGGCGGCTCACGGCTCGCTCCCCTCGGGGACCTGCGCCTCGGTCGCCCGCGCGCCCGTGGCGCGCCGCCAGCCGGTACGGCGGAACAGGGCGCCGGCGCCCTCTCGCTGGACGCGGTCGAGCAGGACGGCGACGAGCAGGATCGCACCCGTGAGGATCTGCTGCCAGAACGACGCGATGCCCGCCACCGAGAGGCCGTTCTGCAGCGTCGCCAGGAAGAGCACGCCGACCGCCGTCCCCCCGACGCCGCCGATCCCGCCGGCGAAGCTCGTCCCGCCGAGCAGGACCGCCGCCGCGGCGTCGAAGAGGACCGCCTCGCCCACCTGCGGGCTCGCGGCGCCGATCCGCGCCGCCTGCAGGACGCCCGCCACGCCGGCGAGCAGACCCGAGATCGCGTAGACGGCGATGATCGTGCGGTTGACCTTGATGCCCGAGAGCCGCGCCGCGTCGGCGTTCCCGCCGACCGCGTAGACGTCCCGCCCGAAGTACGTCGAGCGCTGCACGTACAGGGCGACGGCGAACGTCCCCGCCATCAGCCAGACCGGGTAGGGCAGCCCGAGGAACGAGTCGAAGGCGAGCGAGTCGAGGAACGACGAGAGCACCTGCTCGGTCTTCCTGTCGGACCACAGGTTCACGACGCCCCGGTAGAGGATCAGCGTGCCGAGCGTGACGACGAGGAACGACAGTCCGAGCTGGCCGACCAGAATCCCGTTGAACGCGCCGAGGGCGACGCCCAGCACGAGGGCGGCGAGCACCGCGAGGCCGGCCGGCATCCCGAAGTCGTTGACGAACGCGCCGAGCCCGATGGTCGTCAGCGCCAGCATCGACCCGACCGAGAGGTCGAAGCCGCCGGCGAGCATGACGAACGTCAGCCCGATCGCGACCACCCAGAGGATCGCCGCGCTCGTGAGCAGCGCCTTGATGTTCGCGGAGGTCGCGAACCGCTCCTGGGTGACGGCGAAGAGCACGAACAGCCCGATGAAGAGCACGAGCACGGCGAAGAACCGCTGGCCCGCCACGCCACGCAGGACGGAGAGCCCTCGGGCGCGCGCGGTCACGAGCCGTGCCCCATCGCGAACCTCGCGATCGTCGCCTCGTCGGCCTCTTCGCGGCGCAGCCGGGCGACGATTCGGCCGCGATACATGACGAGGATGCGGTCGCAGAGGAGCTGCAGCTCGGATGTCTCCGACGAGCTCACGAGCATCCCCACCCCGCGCCGCTTGACCGCGTCGAGCAGCGTGTAGATCTCGGCCTTCGCGCCCACGTCGACCCCCCGCGTGGGCTCGTCGAGCACGAGCACGCTCGGGTCGGTCTCGAGCCACTTGGCGAGCACGACCTTCTGCTGGTTGCCGCCGCTCAGCCGCGAGGCCGGCTGCGCGGAAGAAGCCGCCGCGATCCGGAAGTCGCGGGTTGCGGCGGCCACGCGCGCCTGCTCGCGTGCGCGGCGCGGCCGCTGGTAGCGGCGCAGCCGCGAGGTGCTCGCCATGACGACGGTCTCGCGGACGCTCATTTCGAGCACGAGTCCGAGGCGCTTGCGGTCGGCCGGCACGTAGGCGAGCCCGGCCCGCATCGAGTCGTGCGGGTCGCGCGGGCGCAGCGCGCGGCCGCGGACCTCGATCGTCCCGGATGACTCGGGTGCCAGCCCGAAGAGCGCGTCGAAGAGGTCCGAGCGGCCGGCGCCGACGAGCCCGGCGAGCCCGACGACCTCGCCGGCGCCGACGTTGAGGCTCACGTCGTGCACGCGCCCCGGGACGCTGACCCCGCGCACGCGCAGCACTGCGTCCTCGAGCTCCTGGAGGCTGTGGTCGAGCTCGAGCTCCTCGAGCTCGCGGCCGATCATCAGGTGGATCAGCGACCGCTGGTCGAACTCGCCGATCGGGCCGGTGCCGACGACCGCGCCGTCGCGGAGCACGGTGACGCGGTCGGCGAGCGCGAACACCTCGTGCAGCCGGTGCGAGACGAAGACGGTGGCGACGCCGCTCTCGTTCAGCGCGCGGACGGCGGAGAACAGGGACTCGACCTCGTCGTCGGCGAGGGAGCTGGTCGGCTCG
>DATHTC010000044.1:0-3088 GCA_035463735.1 Gaiellaceae bacterium
CGAGCAGCCAGGCCGTCGTGCCCTGGACCGTTCCGGCGACGACGGCGACGATCGCGGCGCCCACGGCCCAGCGCGAGACCGTCTCGGTGATCCGCTCCCACACCGCGAGCGAGCGGTCGGCGGCGTCCGGCATCAGCACGCTCGTGAGCGCGCGCTGGAGGCGCGGCATGTCGACGACGAAGAACAGCGTCAGGAAGAGCACGGTGAACGCGATCAGCGCCGCCGACGCCGCCTGCCCAGCGACGCCGAGGATCGCCCCGACGGCATCTGGAATCCCCGCGGCGACACGCTCCGCGCCATCCTGCACCTCCTCCTCGGCGCCGGTTCCGAGCCAGTCGAGCGCGCCGCGCTGGCGGAGGTCCTCGACGAGCGCCGGGAGCTCCTTCAGGAAGTCGCGCACCGCGCCGACGAGCGGGACGAGCAGCAGCAGCGCCAGCAGCGTGACCGCGAGCGCCGAGCCGATCACGACGACCGTCGCGGCGAGGCCGCGGCCGAGGCGCGTGCGCCGGACCACCGCGCGGGTCGGCAGCTCGAACACCAGCCCGAGGAAGATGCCGATGAAGACGATGATCAGGGCGTCGCGGACCGCGACCACGGCTGCGGCGACGGCGACCACGACCGCGGCCAGGACGAGGGTGCTGAGAGGGATCGCGGACTCGACGCGCCGCACGGGAGTCACGTGTGCGCCTGTCCCCCGCCCGCCCGGGGCGGCCTGGAAGGGGGAGCGAGGCCGACGGCGCAGGACATCACGAACGGCGAGGATACGGAGGGGCTCGGATCGCACGGCCCGCGCCCTCGCCCGAGCGCCGCGGGATGGTGCACGCAGCCGGGACGGGGACTAGGCTCCCCGGCGTGACGCGCGCGCTCGTTGCCGCCCTCGTCGCCGTTGCCGCCCTGCTCGCAGCCGGCTGCGGCGGCGAGCCCGAGGCCCAGTCGTGGGCCGGTGACGTGTGCGACGAGGTGAACGAGTGGACCGAGGAGCTGCGCGGGATCGCGCAGGACGCCGAGGCCGAGGGCGACGTGCTCGAGACCTACCGCGAGCGCATCGACGCCGCGGAGGACGCGACCCGCGACCTGGCGGAGGACCTCGCCGACCTCGGACCACCCGAGACCGAGGCCGGGACCGAGATCGAGGAGGAGCTGCAGACCCTCGCGGACGACCTCCGAGCGCGCCTCGCCCTGATCCGCACGCAGACCGAGGAGCTGCAGGCGGGCTCTCTGAGCGCGTTCCTCGAAGGGCTGGCGGCGATCGCGGAGGAGGTCGAGAGCGCAGGCGCCGAGATCCGCGCCTCACTCGACCGGATCGGGGAGCTCGACCCCGCCGGCGAGCTCCGCGACGGGTTCGAGGAGGCCGACAGCTGCCAGAGGCTGCGCGAGACGCTCGGAACCGACGAGTCGTAGCCGGCCGCGAGCGCCGCTAGGCGTCGCCGGGAGCGGCCCAGGTCGCCGGGACGTCCGCGCCCCCCTCGGCCGTGAGCCGCGAGCCGAACCGGACGAGCGCCGGATGGGGCGCGAGCTTGCCGGCGACGAGCGCCTCGCCCAGCCGGAACTCCGTCGCCCGCTCGAGCAGGCCCTCGGGGACGAACGAGAACGTGGCCGCGACGTGGGCGAGGTCCGCCGCCGAGTTCATCCGCATCAGCACGAGGTTGTCGCACTGCGACAGCACCTGCTCGTGGACGCGTTGCGGACGCTGCGTGGAGACGAGCAGGTAGAGGCCGAACTTGCGCCCCTCGGCGGCGATCCGGATCGCGTACTGCGTCGCGAGCGCGGTCAGGGGGTGGTCCGGCCGCGCCGGGCAGACGTTGTGCGCCTCGTCGATCACCACCAGCACCGGCTCGCGCTCGGCGCGGCGACGCCACAGCTCGGCCAGCACCGCGGCAGCCACGAGCGCCTCCTCGTGCGCGGTCGACAGCGATCCCAGGTCGAGGACGAGCACGCGCTCCTCGGCCGCGGCCACCTCCTCGATCACTGACGGGCGGTGCGGCCCCGCCCACACCCCCCAGCCGGTCGCGCCGAGGTTGCGGACGCGCAGGCCGAGCGCGCGCTCGGCCGGCCGCTCCGAGGTCTCGAGCTCGCGGACCGCCCCGCCGCCGCGCTGCTCGATGGTCTCGAGCAGGACCGCGTAGTCCTCGCGGTCGTCGATCGGGTCGAGGCGCAGCATCGCCGCCTGCGTCTCGGCGTCGAGGTCGGCGAGCCGGAGGTGGAGCCCGTCGTCCGCCCGACGCACGGCGACGCGCCACGGCGTCGTGCCCCCGTCTCGCAGCCGGCCGAGCGAGACGTAGTCGGAGTTCGGGTCCAGCACGATCAGGCGCAGCGAGGTGTCCGCGAGCAGCCGCTCGAGGATCAGGCCGAGCGAGTACGTCTTCCCCGACCCGGACTGCCCGCAGAGGAACGTGTGCCGGTCGAAGCCGCCCGCGTCGAGGTGGATCGGCACGCCCTCCGAGAGTGCGAGCTCTCCGACCGCCAGCCTCGCGCGCGGCGGCGCGGTCCGCTCGAGGTGCGCCGCGACGTCGGCCGCGTCGGCCGGCCTGACCGCGGCATCGTGGAACGGCATGCCGTCGCCGCCGAGCACGACGCCCTCGCCGGCGAGCAGCCGCAGCGTCACCCGCATGCGACCGACCTGCAGGTCGAGCTCCGGGCCCAGCCGCTCGTCGAGGCGGAGCCCCGTCACCTGCCCGAGCCGGTCGCCGAGCGCCACGTACCCGCCGGGCTGGAGGGTCGAGCCCGCGAGCGGCGCCTGCAGGACGAAGCGGCGGCCGTCGACCGAGGTCGCGAGGGGCAGCACCGCCTCCTCCAGCTCGGTGCGCAGCGTCCGGTAGCGGGTGAGGTCGTCCACCACGAGCGGAGCCTAGTGCGGCCGGGCGTCCCCGGCGAGCGTGCGGCGGGTAGCCTCGCCCCGGTGACCGAGCCCATCGACGAGGCACGGGACGCCACGCGCAGGACGCGGCTCGCGAACGAGCGCACGTTCCTCGCCTGGTGGCGGAGCGGGCTGACGGCGTTCGCGGTCGCGATCGGCGCCGGCAAGCTCGTCCCGGCGGTCGCGGACGACGTGGAGCCATGGCCCTACGAGCTCCTCGGCTCGGGGTTC
>DATHTC010000045.1:0-7697 GCA_035463735.1 Gaiellaceae bacterium
GGCCGGCCGGGCGCGCGGGGCCGCGACTTAGAATCGAGGGCGGGGGAAAGACCCTCGCCGCCCAATGCTCCGGACGATCGAACAGAAGCTCGAGTCGCTCTTCGAAGGCGTGTTCGGCCGCGCCTTCCGCACGCACGTGCAGCCGGTCGAGCTGGCCCGCAAGCTCCAGAAGGAGATGGACGACCACAAGAGCGTGTCCGTCTCGCGCGTGTACGTCCCGAACGAGTACTCGGTCTACCTCTGCCCCGAGGACCGCGAGCAGTTCGCCGACTACGAGGCCTCGCTCGCCGACGAGCTCCAGGCGTACCTCTCCGAGCACGCGCGCCGCGAGGGCTACGCGCTGCTCTCGTCCCCACGCGTCGCGTTCCACACCGACGACGACCTCGACGTGGGCGAGTTCGGGATCGCGACGCGGATGGTGCAGCCCGAGCGGCGGCGGCCACGCGCGGGCGAGCCGGCCGGCGAGGCGCAGCCGGGCCAGACGATGATCTACAAGCCGAAGCAGCAGCCGACCGAGGCCGTGTCGGCGGCCGAGCTCGGCGTCGACCAGGAGCGGGTGAGCCTCGCGTGGGACGGGCAGAAGCGCGAGCTCGACAAGCGCCGCGTGCTGATCGGCCGCTCGCGCGAGTGCGACATCCAGCTCGCCGACCCGAACGTCTCGCGCCGCCACGCGGAGCTGCGCCAGGAGGGCGCGTCGTACTGGATCGTCGACCTGGACTCGACGAACGGGATCGAGGTCAACGGCCGCAAGCTGAAGCGGTCGAAGCTGGAGCACGGCGACCGCGTGACGATGGGCTCGACGGAGCTGCTGTTCCGCCGGGAGCGTGCGTAGCGGTGGAGTCGGTGTCCGTCGACGAGCTGCTGCTGATCCTCAAGCTGGCGTTCCTCGTCCTCCTCTACCTCTTCATCTGGCGGATCGTCCGCACGGCGAGCCGCGAGCTCGACGTCCGCCCCGCCCGCCGCGGCGCGGCCGCGAACGAGTCGATCGTGCTCGCGCCGGGACAGGCCTCGGCGCTCGGGCTCGGGCGGCGCTCGTCGGCGGGCGAGATCGTCGTCGTCCGGAGCCCCGTGCTCCGGCACGGCGAGCGGTACCCGCTCGACTCGGCGCCGCTCACCGTCGGCCGAGGCGCCGACAACGACCTCGAGCTGCGCGGCGACCAGTACGCGTCGGCGCAGCACGCCCGCATCGAGCCGCGGGGCGCCGACGTCTGGGTCGAGGACGACGGCTCCACGAACGGCACGTACGTGAACGGGACGCGGATCGACGGCCCGCACCGGCTCCGCCCGGGCGACGTCGTCCGTGTCGGCGAGACCGAGTTGCGGTACGAGGAGCCGTAGTGCCGCTCGGCCGTCACACCGCCCTCTCCGACACCGGCCGCAAGCGCCGCCGGAACGAGGACGCCTACGTCGTCCGGCCGCCGCTGTTCGCGGTCGCGGACGGGATGGGCGGCGCGCAGGCCGGCGAGGTCGCGTCCCGGCTCGCCGTCGAGGCGCTCGCGCACGGAGACGCCGACGTCGGCGGCGAGGAGCGCGTGACGGCGCTGATCCAGGAGGCGAACCGGCGCATCTACCGGCACGCGGGAGAGGACGCCGCCACCTCCGGCATGGGGACGACGATGACGGTGGCGCTCGTCGAGGACGGCGGCGTCGTGATCGGCCACGTGGGCGACTCCCGCGCGTACCTCGTGCGCGACGGCGAGCTCCGGCAGCTCACCGACGACCACTCGCTCGTCGGAGAGCTGATCCGCAGCGGCAAGCTCACGCCCGACGAGGCCGAGTCGCACCCCCAGCGCTCGGTGATCACCCGCGCGCTCGGGTCCGACCCCGACGTCGACGTCGACACGTTCACCGTCGAGGCGCAGC
Source organism: Gaiellaceae bacterium (assembly GCA_035463735.1). Classification (GTDB taxonomy): domain Bacteria; phylum Actinomycetota; class Thermoleophilia; order Gaiellales; family Gaiellaceae; genus DATHTC01. The sequence continues at coordinate 1,864 of DATHTC010000045.1, forward strand.
CCGGCGACGTCTTCCTCATCTGCTCCGACGGGCTCACGTCGATGGTCGGCGACGAGGCGATCCTGCGCGCGGTGAAGGAGCACCACGACGACCTCGACGCGGCGGCGCGCGAGCTCGTGCGCCTGGCGAACCGCGGCGGCGGCGAGGACAACATCACCGTCGTGTGCTTCGAGATCGCCGAGCAGGGCGCGACGCCGGACGAGACCGCCGTGCTCGCCGCGACGGAGGCGCCGGCGGCCGACGACGACGAGGACACGCTCGACGAGCTCGACGGCGTCCCCGCGGTCGCGGCCGACGGCACCGGACGGCCGCCGGCGGTCGACACGATGGTGGTACCCGTCTCCGAGGTCGAGGCCGCGGCCGAGGCGGAGGCGCCGACGCCGCGACGGAGGCGCAGCCGCCAGGACGAGACCGCGAAGCGCGTGCTGGCGACGGTGCTCGTGCTCGTCGTCCTCGCCGCGATCGTGCTGCTCGTCGTGTGGGGCCTGCTCCGCTAGCCCGCGGGGACGCGCGTGTCGTTGCGGAACCGGGAGCTGCTGAACCTCGCCGTCGTCGGCGTGCTCACGGGGATCGGCTTCGCCAGCGTCTACATCGCCCGCCAGGCCGAGATCTCGAGCACCTCGCTGTCCTACGCGGCGTTCTTCCTCGCGCTCTACCTCGTCGCGCACGCGGTCGCGCGCTTCGCCGTCCCCCACGCCGACCCGTACCTGCTGCCGATCGCCGCGCTGCTGACGGCGATCGGGCTGACCATGATCTACCGGCTCGAGCCGACGGACGCGTTCCGCCAGGGTCTCTGGGTCGTGGTCGGCGTCGCAGCCTTCGCGGGGACGCTGCTCGCCCTGCGCCGCGACTACCGCGTCCTGGAGTCGTACAAGTACCTCTTCGGCCTCGCGGCGGTCGTGCTGCTGATCCTGCCCGCGCTGCCGGTGATCGGCCGCACGGTCAACGGGGCGCGCCTGTGGGTGGAGATCGGGCCGCTGACGTTCCAGCCGGGCGAGCTCGCGAAGCTGTTCCTGATCGTGTTCCTCGCCGGCTACCTGCGCGAGAAGCGGGAGGTGCTCGCCGGCGGGCGGATCAAGGACTTCGGCCCGCTGCTCGTGATCTGGGGCGCGGCGATGGCCGTGCTCGTGCAGACGAACGACCTGGGCTCGGCGCTCCTCTACTTCGGGATCTTCCTCGGGATGCTGTACGTGGCGACCGCCCGCGTGCTGTTCGCCGCCGCCGGGCTGGCCCTCTTCGTCGCCGGCGCCGCCGCCGCCTACACCGTGGTCCCGCGCGTCGAGGACCGCGTCGCGGTCTGGCTCGACCCCTGGAGCGACCCCGAGGGATCCGGCTACCAGATCATCCAGTCGACGTACTCGATCGCGAGCGGCGGCTTCGTCGGCACCGGCCTCGGCCAGGGGACGTTCACCTCGCCCGGAGGCACCGGGCTGATCCCGTTCCTGAACACGGACTTCATCTACTCGGCGATCGCGCAGGAGCTGGGGCTCGTCGGTGCGTCCGCGCTGCTGCTCCTCTACATGGTGTTCGTCGTGCGCGGCTTCCGGATCGCGCTGCTCGCATCCGACGGCTTCTCGAAGCTGCTCGCGGCCGGGCTCACGTTCGGCTTCGCGGTGCAGACGTTCATCATCCTCGGCGGGATCCTGCGCCTGATCCCGTTGACCGGGATCACGCTCCCCTTCGTCTCCTACGGCGGCTCCAGCGTCGTCGCGAACTTCGTCCTCCTCGCCGGCCTGCTGCTCGTGTCGAACCGTGCCAACGCCCTGCGGAGGGCGGCGTGAACCGGCAGATCACGCGGCTCGCGGTCGCCGGGGTGGTGCTCATGGCCGCCCTGATCGTGGCGACGACCTACTGGCAGGCGTGGGCGGCGCCCGGCCTGCAGGACCGGCAGGACAACGCGATCGAGCGCGTGGCGCAGTTCCAGATCGACCGCGGCGCGATCACGAACTTCCGCGGCCGCGTCCCGCTCGCGGAGAACGTGCAGCGGAAGGTGAAGGGCAACACCTTCTACTTCCGCCGCTACCCGCAGGGCGCGCTGACGGCGCACGTCGTCGGCTACGCGACGCAGGCGCGCTCGCGGGCGGGGCTGGAGCGCTCGATGAACGCGTACCTCACCGCGTCGAACTCGCAGCTCGCGACCGTGCTCGACACGGCGCTCGACCGGCTGCGGGGCGGCACGATCCACGGCAACGACGTCTTCCTGACGCTGAACCTGCGCGCCCAGCGCGCGGCGATGGCGGCGCTCGGGAACCGCTGCGGCGCCGTCGTCGCGCTCGAGCCGAAGACCGGTCGGGTGCTCGTCCACGCGCAGCGGCCGACGTACGACCCGAACCTGATCGAGGAGAACTTCGCCGCCGCCCAGCGGGCGCCCGGCTCCGAGTGCCGGCCGGCCGCGCCCCTCCTCGTCCGCTCGACCGACGGCCTCTACGTCCCCGGCTCGACGTTCAAGATCGTCACCGCCTCGGCCGCCGTCGACAGCGGCAAGTACACGATCGACTCGACGTTCCAGGACCCGGGCTACTGCGTCGAGTACGGCAAGCGCGTCTTCAACTACTCCGACCAGGGGACCCCCGCGGGCTACGGCACCGTGAACCTGCGCCAGGCGATCCAGTACTCGATCAACTCGGTGTTCTGCAACCTCGGCAAGGACCTCGGCGCCGGCACCCTGATCGACTACGCGAAGCGGTTCGGCTTCTACGCACGCCCGCCGCTCGAGACGCCGGACAACGAGCGCGCGCCGAGCGGCCTCTACCAGGGCGGCAGGCTGTTCGACCCCGAGGACGACAACCAGGTCGACCCGGGCCGCTTCGCCTTCGGCCAGGAGCGGCTGCTCGTGACCCCGATGCAGATGGCGATGGTCGCGGCGACGATCGGGAACGACGGCGTGCTGATGGAGCCCCACGTCGTCGATCGCGTCGTCGCGCCGGACGGGACCACGATCCGCACGACGAAGCCGAAGCAGGTGCGGCAGGTGATCTCGAAGGCCTCCGCCGACGCGGTCACGGAGGGGATGAAGGCGGCGGTCGCGGGCGGGACGTCCACGGCCGCGCAGCTGCCCGGGATCGAGGTCGCCGGGAAGACCGGCACCGCGGAGTCGGGGCAGCAGGGCGTCAACACCGTCTCGTTCGTCTGCTTCGCCCCGGCCGACGACCCGCAGGTGGCGGTGGCGGTGTTCGTCGAGCGCCAGCGGAGCACGGGCGGGCAGACGGCGGCTCCGATCGCGCGGCAGGTGCTGGAGGCGCTGCTGCAGGGGTCGCGATGAGCGCGCCGAGGCGGATTCCGCGGCCCCACGTCGAACGAGTGATCCCTACCCTGTAGGCGCAGCATGGCCGTCTCCGACACGCTGATCGACACGCTCTTCGACGGGCGCTACCGGATCCTCAAGCGGATCGGGAGCGGCGGCATGGCCGACGTGTACCTGGCCGAGGACGAGGTGCTCGGCCGGCGCGTCGCGATCAAGATCCTCAACGAGCGCCACGCGGGCGACGAGCAGTTCATCGAGCGGTTCCGCCGCGAGGCGCAGAGCGCCGCCTCGCTCTCGCACCCGAACGTCGTCGCGATCTACGACCGGGGGGAGGCGGAGGGGACGTACTACATCGCGATGGAGCTCCTCGACGGCCGCAACATCAAGGAGCTCATCGTGGCGCGCGGCCCGGCTCCGCCGCGCATCGTCGTCGAGTACGCGCGCCAGATCCTCGCCGCGCTCGCGTACTCGCACCGGCACGGGATCGTGCACCGCGACATCAAGCCGCACAACGTCGTCGTCGACGGCGACGGGCGCGTGAAGGTGACCGACTTCGGGATCGCGCGCGGCGCCTCGACGCAGATGACCGAGGCCGGGTCGATCGTCGGCACGGCGCAGTACCTCTCGCCCGAGCAGGCGCGCGGCGAGGCGGTGGACGCGCGCTCGGATCTCTACTCGCTCGGCGTGGTCATGTACGAGCTGCTTACGGGGTCGGTGCCGTTCAGCGGCGAGTCGCCGGTCGAGATCGCGATGAAGCACCTGTCGGCGACACCGCCGCCGCCGTCGGAGCGGAGGCCGGGGATCCCGGAGGAGCTCGACCTCGTCGTCATGCGCGCACTCGCGAAGGACCCCGCCGACCGCTACCAGACCGCGGAGGAAATGGACGCGGACCTCGAGCGCATCCAGCGCGGCCTCGGTGTCAGCCCGCGCACGGTCGAGGCTGCAACCGCCGTGATCGCGGCGCCGAGCGCGATGCCGACGATGGTCTCGCGGGCGCCGACGCAGGTGCGCCCGGCGGACGGTGCGCCGCCGCCCGTCTACTACGACTACGAGGAGCCGCCGCGACGCCGGCCGATCTGGCCGTGGTTGCTGCCGATCCTGCTGCTGCTCGCGACGCTCGGGATCGGCTTCGTCGTCTACCAGCAGATCCAGGACCAGCTCGCCGACACGAAGCCGATCGCGGTCCCGAACGTCGAAGGGCTGCGCGAGGCGCTCGCGGTGAACCAGCTCGAGTCGCGCGACATCCAGTACGAGATCGTCGAGGAGCCGAGCACCGAGCAGCCGCGGGGATTCGTGTTCGACCAGGACCCCGAGGGCGGGAAGCGCATCGACCGCGCCACCGACGTGGTCACGCTGCACGTCTCGACCGGGCCTCCCACGACCGAGGTGCCGGACGTCCGCGGCCGCTCGCGCGACGATGCGGTGGCGGCGCTCACGGACGCGAAGCTGAAGCCGCGCGTGGTCGAGGTGAACTCGGAGCGGCCCGAGGACACGGTGATCGCGCAGGACCCGAAGCCGGGCGACACGGTGGAGGAGGGAACGACGGTGCGGATCAACGTCTCCGCCGGCCCGAAGCCGATCGGCGTCCCCTCCGTCGTCGGCCAACCGTTCGAGTCGGCGAGCGCGGCGCTGCAGGCCGCGGGCTTTGCGGTCGCGCGACGCGACGCGGACTCGAACCAGCCCGGCGGGACGGTCATCGACCAGTCGCCGGCCGGGGGAGAGACCGCACCGCGAGGCGCGACGATCACGCTCACCGTCTCGCGCGGGCCGACGACCGCGGCCGTCCCCGACGTCACCAGCCTCGACCGCGACACCGCCGTGCAGACGCTGCGCGACTCGGGCTTCGAGGCCAACGCGACGCAGGAGGACACGAGCGACCCGTCGCTCGACGGCGTCGTGTTGTCGCAGGATCCCGGCGGCGGGACGCAGGCGGAGCCGGGAACGACCGTGACCATCGTCGTCGGGCGCTACGTCGAGCCCGTCGCGACGGAGGAGGTGCCGCCGGGACTCGGCGGGACGCCGCCGGGCCAGGACGACGTGCCGCCGAGCGACGGGTGACGGGGCGCCGGCTGCGCGTGGCCGTGCTCATGGGCGGGCGCTCGAGCGAGCACGAGATCTCCGTCGCGTCGGCCCGCTCGGTGCTCGCCGAGCTCGATCCGGGCCGGTACGAGACGGTCGCCGTGGAGATCGGCCGCGACGGCACGTGGGCGCTCGAGGCGGGTGCGCCGCGGGAGCTCGAGGTGGGTGCGCCGCCTGCCGCCTCGCTGCCGGTGCTCGCCGGTGGAGCGCCCGTCGCGGCGGCGCTCGCGGACGTCGACGTCGTCGTCCCCGTCCTCCACGGCCCGTTCGGCGAGGACGGGACGGTGCAGGGGCTGCTCGAGCTGGCGGACGTGCCGTACGTCGGCGCCGGCGTGGCTGCGTCCGCGCTGTGCATGGACAAGGACCTGTTCAAGGCCGTGCTTCGCGACCGCGGGATCCCGGTGGCCCGCCACGTCGCGATCCGGCTCGGGGACGAGGCCGAGAACCCGTTCGGGTACCCCGTGTTCGTGAAGCCGGCGCGCCTCGGCTCGTCGGTGGGGATCTCGAAGGT
>DATHTC010000046.1:0-3334 GCA_035463735.1 Gaiellaceae bacterium
GCCGCCGTGCTCCCGGCGCTCGAGCGCCACGTGCCGGCGCTGCTCCGGCCCGACGGCCTCCTCGTCGTCGAGAGCTCGTCCCGCGACGAGCCCGCGCTGCCGTCGCTGGCCCTCCGTACCTCGCGCAGGTACGGCGCCGCACGCCTTACGCTGTTCGACCCACCGTGATCACCGCGATCTGTCCCGGCAGCTACGACCCGGTCACGCTCGGCCACGTCGACGTGATCGGCCGCGCCGCGTCCATCTTCGACCGCGTCGTCGTCGGCGTCGTCGGCGCGCCGCAGCACAAGACCCCGATGTTCTCGCTCGACGAGCGGGTCGGCTTCCTGCGCGAGGCGCTTGCGGACCTGGACAACGTCGAGGTCGACGTCTTCTCCGAGCTCGTCGTCGAGTTCGCGCGCCGCTGGCAGGCCAAGGTGATCGTGAAGGGCCTGCGCGTCATCTCCGACTTCGAGTGGGAGTTCCAGATGAACCAGCTGAACCGGACGCTCGCCCCGGAGATCGAGACCGTCTACGTGATGGCGAGCCCGCAGGTGAGTTTCGTCTCCTCCAGCGGCGTGAAGGAGATTGCCTCGTTCGGCGGAAAGGTCGACGAACTGGTGCCGGAGTCCGTGGCGCGCCGCCTTCGGGAGATGTTCCCGGACGGACGTCCCGGCGCTCCGGAGAATCCGCGGGAGTAGACTGGAACACGTATGGACGTCCTCGTTCTCATCGACAAGCTCGACGACCTCGTGCACAACGCGAAGGCCGTGCCGCTCACCGACCAGGTGCGGATCGACCGCGAGGAGATCTACGACATCCTCGACCAGATGCGCGCGACGATCCCCGAGGAGATCAAGCAGGCCCGGTGGATCGTGAAGGAGCGGCAGGAGATGCTCGCCGAGGCGAAGCGCGAGACCGACCGGCTCGTCAACGAGGCGCGCGAGCAGGCGGTGCGCGAGGCCTCGCAGACGGAGATCGTGAAGATCGCCGAGCGGCAGGCCCAGGAGATCGTGGACGAGGCGCGGCGCCAGGCGCGCGAGACGCGGCTCGAGATGGAGGACTGGGCGGACGGGATCCTCTCGACGCTCGAGGTCAACCTCGACAAGTTCCTGCAGGCCGTGAAGCGAGGGCGCGAGCGCCTGCACGAGCGCTCGCAGGAGACCGTCGTCGCCGGCGTCGGGCCGGCCACCGAGGAAGACGGCGGCTACTAGCCGCCGCCTGTTCCCACCGGCACGACGTCACCGGCGGGTCCTGCGTGCGCGGGCGGCCGGACCGCGGCTGCACGGCCCGGCCGCCTCGCAAACGGCTACCGCGTGATCGACACCTGGATCAGGCGGCGCGTCGACACGCCTGCGAGCGGGTTCTCCCCGCCCTTGCGCGCGCGGACGAAGAACTGCAGCCCGTAGCCCGGGCGCAGCAGCTGCCGGAAGTCACGCTCGGTCGAGATCGTGAACGTGATCTGGCCGTTGGCGTTCGTCGCCCGCTCGGGCGGCGTCGTCGTCACGATCGGGGTCGAGCGCGCGAACACGAGCGCACCGCTCACCGGGCGGTTCGAGTTGATCTCGCGCACGCGGACGGTGAGCGTGAACGTGCGCGTCCGCGAGTAGGAGATCCGACGCGGGACGAAGCGGATCTGGTCGATCACCAGCCGGTTCGGCAACGCCACGGACTCGATCGGCACGGACCCGGTGCCCGCGGTGACGGCAGAGGTCGCGGCCGACGTCGCCGTCGAGGACCCGGCGGCGTTCGTGCCGGTGACCGCGACGCGCAGGGTGTTCCCCAGGTCCGCGGACTGGACGAGGTACGTCTGCGCGGTCGCCCCGGCGATCGCCACGCACGCCGCGCCGCTCGCGTTGCAGCGCTGCCACTGGTACGAGAACGCGATCGGGGCGTCGCCCGTCCACGTGCCCGGGCTCGCCGTCAGCGACTGACCCGTCTGCGGCGTCGTGTCCGAGATCGTCGGTGCCGCCGTGTTCGTCGGTCCGTACTGCGCCTGGGCGGCTGTGACCGCCGAGGGCACGTAGCCCGCCACGGCCGCGATCGCGACCGCGACCAGGACGGCGATCGCGAGCATCCCGGCGGTCTTCCTGGGGCTGTGCCGGGCTGCCTGAGCTGCCTGTTTCACGGAATCCCCCCTCTGGTTGCGTCAACCGACCCCGGATGCCCCCTTCCCGGCCGCGTGACGCGCGGATTCACACAAGCCTTACAACGCCGCCGCCGGGCTACATTGCCGCGGTGACGGCGTTCAGCCTCCGCCGGCTCAGGCTCCGCTCCGGCGAGCAGTTCCGCGACGAGGTCGAGCTCGAGCTGGAGCCGTTCGTGCTCGGCGGCGAGCGCTACCTCCCCGTGCCCGAGAAGGTGCCGGCGGAGCTGACGATCACGCAGGCCTCGACGGGGACGGTGCTCGAGCTCCGCTTCCACGCGCGGCTGCACGGACCCTGCCAGCGGTGCCTCGCCGACGCGGTCGTCGACCGCGACGTGTCCGCGCGCGAGTACCACGCGACGCGGCCCGAGTCGGAGGAGCTGGCCTCGCCGTACGTCCGGGACGACCTGCTCGACCTCGGCGCGTGGGCGCGCGACGCGCTCGCTCTGACCCTCCCCGACCGGATCCTCTGCCGCGAGGACTGCGCCGGCCTCTGCCCCGTGTGCGGCAGGGACCTCAACGTCGAGCCGCACGAGCACGAGGAGCAGCCGACCGACGCGCGCTGGGCGGCGCTCGAGTCGCTTCGGGACAAGCTCTAACGCGCGCCGCGCAGCTCGGCGAGGAGCTGCTCGTGCAGCAGCCCGTTCGTCGTCAGCAGGCTCCCGCCGTCGATGCGGTCGGCGCCCGTGAGGTCGGTGCAGCGGCCGCCCGCCTCCTCGACGATCGGAACGAGCGCGGCGATGTCCCACGGAGCCAGCTCGTGCTCGACGGCAGCGTCGACCGCGCCCTCGGCCACGAGCAGGTGTGCCCAGGCGTCGGAGAACGGCTGGGGGTGCCACGCACGACGCAGGATCGGCTCGACGAACGGGCGGCTGCTGCCCGCGTACGAGAACACGGCCTCCTCGAGCATCGCCACCCGCGAGACGTGAATCGGCGTCCCGTTCGCGTGCGCGCCCTCGCCCCGCCGCGCCCACCAGCGACGGCTGAGCCCCGGTGCCGAGGCGACGCCGACCTCGACCCGCCCCGCGACCTCGAGCGCGACGAGCGTGAACCAGACGGGAATCCCGCGCGCGTAGTTCCGCGTCCCGTCGATCGGGTCCAGGATCCAGCGGCGTGGTGGACTTTGTGGCTCTGAGCCACTAGCTCCCTCCTCCTCGCCGAGGATCGCGTCGCCCGGCCTCGCGTCCGCCAGCCTCTCACGGAGCACCT
>DATHTC010000047.1:0-2718 GCA_035463735.1 Gaiellaceae bacterium
CCACGTCGCGAACATGCGCCGCCTGTCGCCGCTCGAGTCGCTGTACACGAAGGAGCGCTCGGTGCCGGTCTGCGCGGAGACGCTCGCGCGGCTCGGGTTCGACCTGGAGCAGGAGCGGGGCATCCGCCTCGACCTCGACGACCGGCCGCAGAAGTCGCCGCGCGCCTGCGTCATCGCCTCCGACCCGCCGCAGCTCGTGCACCTGATCACGCGCGCGCAGGGCGGCCTGCACGACTACCAGGCCTTCCTCCACGAGGCGGGGCACGCGCTCCACTACGCCGGCTGCGACCCGTCGCTCCCGTACACCTTCCGCAAGCTCTCGCGCGACCACGCGCTGACGGAGATCTACTCCTACATCCTCGAGGCGATCACCCGCGAGCCGGGCTGGCACGCGGAGCACTTCGGCCTCGCCGACGAGCAGGCGCGCGAGCACGCCGAGGCAACGACGTTCCTCGAGGCGCTCCTCTTCCGCCGCTACACCGCGAAGCTCCAGTTCGAGCTGGACTTCTGGGGCCGCTTCCGCACCGACGGCGGCACGCCCGACGGCTACCACGAGCGGCTGACGGAGGCGACCGGCGTCCGCTATCGCCGCGACGCGTACCTCGCGGACATGGACGCGGGCTTCTACTCGGCCGACTACCTGCGCGCCTGGATCCGCTCGGCGCAGCTCCGCGCTCACCTCGTGGCCGAGGTGGGGGAGGAGTGGTGGCGGCGCCCCGAGACGGGGGAGCGGCTGCGCGAGCTCTTCCGCGAGGGCACCCGGCCGTCCTCGGAGAACGTGGCGGAGCGGATCGGGTTCGGCCCGCTCGACACGGCGCCGCTCCTCGCCGAGCTCACGCACGCGGCGGCGTGAGGATCGCCGACCTCCGGCCGGGGGTCGAGCTCGGCCCGAGCGGCTGGCGGGAGATCACGCAGGCGCGCATCGACGCCTTCGCGGCGGCGACCGACGACCCCCAGTGGATCCACGTCGATCCGGCACGCGCCGCCTCCGGGCCGTTCGGTACGACGATCGCCCACGGGTACCTGACGCTTTCGCTGCTCGTGCCGATCGCGTACGAGCTGCTCCCCGTCGAGGACGCGGCGCTCGCGCTGAACTACGGGCTCGACCGCGTCCGTTTCCCGGCGCCCGTCCCGAGCGGGAGCCGAATCCGGGCGCGATTCTCCGTCGAGGCCGTGCGCGAGGTCGCGGGAGGCGTCCAGGTCACGCTCGCGGCCACCGTGGAGCGCGAGGGCGCTGAGAAGCCGGTCTGCGTCGCCACGGTCGTGTTCCGCTTCGTGCGCTGACCTCGGATCCAAATCTCCGCCCTGCTCGCGGCGAACTACGTTTGACGGTGGTCAGGAGCGCAATCTAGGATCCAGTCAGTTTCGTATCTCGGATCCGAAAGGCGGCGACATGCACCGCACGAGCGGCAACGGCAAGGTGGCGACCGGACCCCTCGAGGAGCACTGGCGCGCGGATGCCCGCTGGGCGGGGATCGAGCGCCCGTACGGCGCGGAGGAGGTCGGACGGCTGAGCGGGTCGATCCGGGTCGACCACACGCTCGCGCGGCTCGGCGCGGAGAAACTCTGGCGGCTGCTGCACGAGGAGGACTACGTCGCCGCGCTCGGCGCCCTCACGGGCGGCCAGGCCGTGCAGATGGCGAAGGCGGGCCTGAGGGCGATCTACCTCTCCGGGTGGCAGGTCGCGGCGGACGCGAACCTCTCCGGCCAGACCTACCCGGACCAGAGCCTCTACCCCGCGAACAGCGCGCCGGCGCTGGTGCGCCGACTGAACAACGCGCTCCTCCGGGCCGACCGGATCGATCACGCCGAGGGGCGAGACGACGTCGACTACTTGCTGCCGATCGTCGCGGACGCGGAGGCGGGCTTCGGCGGCGCCCTGAACGCGTTCGAGCTGATGACGCAGATGATCGAGGCGGGCGCGGCCGGCGTGCACTTCGAGGACCAGCTCGCGGCGGAGAAGAAGTGCGGACACCTCGGCGGCAAGGTGCTCGTGCCGACGAGCCAGTTCCTGCGCACGCTCGCAGCGGCGCGGCTGGCGGCCGACGTCGCCGGTGTGCCCACCGTCCTGGTCGCCCGGACCGACGCGCTGTCCGCGACGCTGCTCACGAGCGACGTCGACGAGCGCGACCGCGAGTTCGTCACCGGCGAGCGAACGCCCGAGGGCTTCTTCCGCGTCAAGCCGGGCATCGAGGCGCCGATCGCGCGCGCGCTCGCCTACGCGCCCTACGCGGACGTGCTCTGGTGCGAGACGTCGACGCCGGACATGGAGGAGGCCCGGCAGTTCGCCGAGGCCGTCCACGCCGTGTACCCGGGCAAGTACCTCGCCTACAACTGCTCGCCGAGCTTCAACTGGCGCAAGCACCTCAGCGACGCGCAGATCGAGAGCTTCCAGCGTGAGCTGGCTGAGCTGGGCTACCGCTACCAGTTCATCACGCTCGCCGGCTTCCACTCGCTCAACGAGGCGATGTTCGAGCTGGCCAAGGCCTACGCGGCCGAGGGAATGCCCGCCTACGTCCAGGTGCAGGAGCGCGAGTTCGCGGCCGAGGCCGACGGCTACACCGCCACCCGCCACCAGCGCGAGGCGGGAGCGGGATACTTCGACGCGGTGATGCAGGCGGTCTCGAACGGCGAGAGCTCGACCCTGGCCCTGAAGGGCTCCACGGAAGAGGACCAGTTCGAGAGCGCCGCGACGGGGTGATGACGGCCGCGGAGGTC
>DATHTC010000048.1:0-4880 GCA_035463735.1 Gaiellaceae bacterium
GAGCTGCCGCTCCGCGTCACGCGCGACCTCTTCACCGGCGATTTCGAGCGCGCGCTGGTCGACGACGACCGGGCGCTCAAGCGCATCCAGGGCTACCTGAAGAAGACCTCGCCGCACATGGTGGAGCGCGTCGAGCGGTACAAGGAGAAGGAGCGCCTGTTCGAGGCCGCCGGCGTCGACAAGGAGATCCGCTCCACGCTCTCGCGCCGCGTCGACCTGCCCTCCGGCGGCTACCTGATCTTCGACTACGCCGAGGCGTTCACCGTCATCGACGTCAACACGGGCCGCTTCGTCGGCTCGCGCTCGAAGAGCGGCGGCGCCCGCCTCGAGGACACGATCACGAAGAACAACCTCGAGGCGGTGAAGGAGGTCGTGCGGCAGCTGCGGCTGCGCGACATCGGCGGGATCATCGTCATCGACTTCATCGACATGGCGAACCCGAAGAACCGGGCCGCGGTCGAGGAGGCGCTGCGCACCGAGCTCGAGCGCGACCGCACGAAGACGTACGTGGTCGAGATCTCGCCGCTGGGGCTCGTCGAGATGACGCGGCAGAACGTCACGGACGGCCCGCGCGAGATCATCACGAGGAAGTGCCCGACCTGCGAGGGTGCCGGCGTCGTCGTCTCCGAGACGTCGCACGCGGTCGACGCCGAGCGGCGGCTGCGCGCGCTCGTCTCGCCCGGATCCCGCGTGCAGGCGTACGCGGTCGAGCTGCACCCGAAGGTGGTCTCGATCCTGGTCGGAGCGGGCGGCGAACGGCTCGCCGCGCTCGAGGAGCAGACCCGGCGCCGGTTCTTCCTGCGCCCCGCGGAGGAGAACGGGCACGTCCACCTCGACCACTTCGCCGTTCTCGGCGAGGGGAAGCTCGAGGAGCTGCGCCCGCAGGCGCCCGTCGAGGAAGGCCAGGAGCTCGAGCTGAAGCTCGTGGAGGTCGGCCGATGGGATCCCGGCGCCGCCACCGGCAAGGTCGACGGCTACGAGGTCGCGGTCGCCGGCGCCGCGAAGCTCGTCGGGAAGAAGGTCAAGGCGCGCGTGGGCCGCGTGCTGGACGGAACCGCGTACGCGACGGTCCTCGGGGATCAGCTCGAGGTCGCCGCTCCGGTGACCGCCGAGAGCGAGGCGGAGAAGCCAACCCGCACCCGGCGGTCCCGGCTCGAGCCGGAAGCCCCCGTCGCGACGGAGGTGGAGGCCGAGACCCCGCCCGAGACGGCGCCGGAGGCCGGGGGCGAGGCCGAGGCGGACGGCGCCGAGGCGGGCGAGGCTGCCGCCGTCGGCGAGGACGGCCAGCCCCGCAAGAAGCGCACGCGTCGCGGCACCCGCGGCGGCCGCCGCCGCAAGAAGAAGCCCGACGAGGCCGCGGCTGACGCGACCCCCGAGGCCGAGGGGGAGGCGCAGCCGGTCGGGGAGGCGGAGCCTGCCGAGCCGGACGAGCAGCTCGAGACGGGGGCCGAGGCGGCGGCGACTCCGCGCCCGCGCCGTGCTCGCATCCACGTTCCTACGGAGGAGCCCTCGGCCGACGGCGTGGCCGCCGCCGCGGAGCAGCCGGACGAGGCCGAGGAGGAGCCCGTACCCGCGTCCGCGGAGGGCGAGGGTGCCGGCGACCAGCCGGCGAAGAAGCGTTCCCGGCGCGGCTCGCGCGGCGGCCGGAGGCGGAAGAAGCCCGTCGCCCCCGCGGCCGACGCCGAGCAGCCCGTCGACGAGCCCGCGATGGGTGGGGAGCCCGGTTCGGCCGGGGAGGCCGAGGCCGTGGTCGAGGCCGAACCCGAGGGCGAAGAGAGGCCGGAGCCGGCGCCGGAGCCGGAGCCGGAGGCGGTGGCCGCGGAGTCGAACGGCGCGCCGGAAGAGGACTGGGAGTACGTGCCGATGTCGGAGTGGCGCGACTGGGAGCGCCGCTAGGAGCGCGCGCGCTCCGCTACACTCCGGCTCGCTCGCGGGCGCTTGCCCGCGTTTCCTACGCTCCGAAGCACCACCCTCACGCACATGGCTTACGCGATCATCACCGTCGGCGGGAAGCAGTACCGCGTCCAGGAGGGACAGACGCTGCTCGTGGACCGCGTAAAGGGCGACGAGGGTGCGACGTTCCAGCCGCCGGTGCTGTTCGTCGGCGGCGACGGCGAAGCGCAGATCGCGCCGACGACGACCGTGACGGCGCGCGTCGTCGGCCACGTCCTCGGAGAGAAGATCCGGATCGGCAAGTACCGCGCGAAGAAGGGGTACCGCAAGCACACGGGGTACCGCAGCCGTCTCTCGCGGATCGAGATCCAGGCCATCGGAACGGAGCGCAAGCGCGCCGCCGGGAAGGCCGAGCCGGCGAAGCAGAAGGCAGCCGAGCCCGCGGCGGCGCCGACCGACTACGAAGGGCTGAAGGTCGCGGAGGTCGCCGACTGGACGAAGGGCCGCCACCTTCCGACGCTCGAGGCGGCGCTCGCGTACGAGCAGGCGCACGGCGCGCGGAAGGGCGCGATCGCGGCGCTCGAGGCGGCGATCGCGAAGCGGAAGGAGGGCGACTAGATGGCGCACAAGAAGGGGCTCGGCTCCTCGCGCAACGGGCGCGACTCGAACCCGAAGATGCTCGGCGTAAAGGTCTTCGCCGGCCAGGACGTGAAGGCCGGGATGATCATCGTCCGGCAGCGCGGCACGCGGTTCCGGCCCGGCGACGGGACGAGCATCGGCCGCGACGACACGATCTTCGCCGTCCGCGAAGGCCGCGTCACGTTCCGCGCGAGCGGCGACCGCCGCTTCGTCGACATCGTCTAGCAGCCGCCGTCGATGTTCCACGACCGCGCGAGCATCCGCGTGGTCGCCGGGCGTGGCGGGGACGGCGCGCTCAGCTTCCGGCGCGAGAAGTTCGTGCCCAAGGGCGGCCCGGACGGCGGCGACGGCGGCCGGGGCGGCGACGTCGTCCTCGTCGCGGACGCAGACCTCCGCGACCTGTCGGCGTTCCGGACGAGGAAGACGGTCCGGGCCGGCCGTGGGGGCAACGGCGGCGGCAACCGGCGCCACGGCGCGGACGGCGACGACGTCGTCCTCGCGGTGCCCGTCGGCACGCAGGTCTGGTCGACAGACGGAATCCTGACCGCCGACCTCGCCGCCCCCGCGGCCCGCGCCGTGCTCGCGCGCGGCGGCGACGGCGGCCGCGGAAACGCACGGTTCGCGTCCGCGACGCGGCAGACGCCGCGGTTCGCCGAGACGGGGCTGCCGGGGGAGGAGGCGGAGGTCGAGCTCCGGCTGAAGCTCATGGCGGACGCAGCGCTCGTCGGCCTCCCCAACGCGGGCAAGTCGTCGCTGCTCCGGCGGATCTCGAACGCGAAGCCGAAGGTCGCCGAGTACCCGTTCACGACGCTCCAGCCGGTGCTCGGCACCGTCGATGCCCCCGGCGCCGACCGGCAGCTGACCGTCGCCGACGTTCCTGGCCTGATCGAGGGGGCGAGCGAGGGCGTCGGTCTCGGCCACGAGTTCCTCGCCCACCTCGAGCGAGCGCGCCTGCTCCTGCACGTCGTCGACGCCTCCGAGGGCGACGCCGAGGAGCGGTTCCGCCTCGTCGACCACGAGCTCGAGCTCTACGGCGCCGGCCTCGACCACCTAGCGCAGGTGGTCGTGCTCAACAAGCTCGACCTGGTCCCCGAGCCGCCACCGTTCAGGCTCCACGACGAGCGGGTGCTCCGCGTGCTGCACGTCTCGGCGGCGACGGGGGCGGGGATCGACGCGCTGAAGGCCGCGCTCTTCGAGCTCTGCCCGGAGACGCCGCCGGCGTCGGTGCCCGAGGGCGAGCTCGCCGACTTCCTCGTCTACCGGCCCGCGCCGCCGCCGCGCCGGACGTACCGCGTGCTGCGCACCGACCGCGGCTTCCGGATCGCCGGCACGCCGCCGGTCGACGGTCGGGAGCTCGAGGCGGCGCTCCGTGCCGCGGGCGTGCGCAAGGGTGACGAGGTGCAGGTGGGGGACGAGGTGCTCGAGTGGGAATGACGGGGCTCTTCGGCGGCGCGTTCGACCCGCCGCACAACGGGCACGTCGCGCTGGCCCGCGCCGCCCTCGAGCGGTTCGACCTCGACCGCCTGGTCGTGATCCCGACCGGCGTCGCGCCGCACAAGCGGATCGAGACGCCGCCGGAGCTGCGCTGCCGCCTCGCCGAAGCGGCGTTCGCCGGTCTGGCCCGCACCGAGGTATCACGCTGGGAGCTGGAGCGCGGCGAGCCCTCGTACACGCTCGAGACGACCCGGTGGGCGCGCGATCGCTACGGGGAGCTGCTCTTCCTCGTGGGCGCCGACCAGTTCGCCGCGCTCGACACCTGGCACCGCCCGGACGAGGTGCTCGAGCTCGCGCGGCTCGCGGTCGCGACGCGCCCCGGCTACCCGCGCGAGGCGCTCGACCGCGTGTGCGCGACGCTGCGCGACCCGTCGCGGGTGAGCTTCTTCGAGATCGAGGCCTGGCCCGTGTCCTCGACCGAGATCCGCGACCGCGTTCGCCGCGGCGAGTCGATCGCGGACGTCGTCCCGCCCGCCGTCGCGGACCTCGTCGCCGAGCTCGGGCTCTACCGGGACGACTGACGTCCGGGAGACCCGGGTACACTCGACGCGACGAAATGGAGTCGATCCGCCTCTGAGCTCGCTCGAACAGGCCCGCCGCGTCGCCGCTCTCGCGCAGGAGAAGCTGGCGGAGGACGTCGTCATCCTCGACATGCGGCCCGTCTGCTCCTACACCGACTTCTTCGTGCTCGCGACCGGCCGCAACCCGCGGCAGACGAAGGCGATCTACGACGAGGTGCGCGAGGGGCTCAAGCGCGCGGAGCGAATGGTGCCGCAGCACGTCGAGGGCGAGCGGGAGGCGACGTGGATCGTGGCCGACTACATCGACCTCGTGCTCCACGTGTTCACGCCGGA
>DATHTC010000049.1:0-2254 GCA_035463735.1 Gaiellaceae bacterium
AGTACCTCGCCGAGGCGTTCCCGGAGGAGCTGCTCAACCTTCCGCCGCGGCCGCACCAGCGGATGGCGGCGTCCGAAGGCGCGTGATTCCGGAACGATGACCATGACCCAGGCGAAGCCCGTCCCCGAGCGCCAGCTCGACCGCGTCACGATCCGATTCGCCGGCGACT
The DNA here is from genome assembly GCA_035463735.1 of Gaiellaceae bacterium. Classification (GTDB taxonomy): domain Bacteria; phylum Actinomycetota; class Thermoleophilia; order Gaiellales; family Gaiellaceae; genus DATHTC01. The sequence continues at coordinate 170 of DATHTC010000049.1, forward strand.
CCGGCGACGGGATGCAGCTCACCGGCAGCCAGTTCACCCGCGGCGCGGCACTGTTCGGCAACGACATCAGCACGTTCCCCGACTACCCCGCCGAGATCCGGGCCCCGGCCGGCTCGCTGCCGGGCGTGTCGGGCTTCCAGCTTCACTTCGCCGACCACGACATCCTCACCCCCGGGGACCAGCCGAACGTGCTCGTCGCGATGAATCCTGCGGCGCTGCGCACGAACCTCGCCGACCTGCCCCAGGGCGCGACGCTGATCGTCAACCGCGACGCGTTCAACGACCGCAACCTGAAGAAGGCCGGCTACGACGCGAGCCCGCTCGAGGACGGCACGCTCCAGCCGTACAACCTCCACGCGATCCCGCTCACGTCGATGACGGTCGAGGCGCTGAAGGAGGTGGAGGGGATCACGCCGCGCGAGGCGGAGCGCTCGAAGAACTTCTTCGCGCTCGGCCTGATGTCGTGGCTCTACGGCCGTCCGACCGAGCACACGCTCGGCTTCATCGCGTCGAAGTTCGCGAAGCGCCCGGAGATCGTGGACGCGAACTCGAAGGCGTTCATGGCCGGCTACCACTACGGCGAGACGAGCGAGGACTTCGTCGTCTCGTACGAGGTCAAGCCGGCGAAGCTCGCCCCGGGCGTCTACCGGCAGATCACCGGCAACGCCGCGCTCGCGTACGGGCTCATCGCCGCGTCCGTGAAGAGCGGGCTGCCGCTCTTCCTCGGCGCGTACCCGATCACGCCGGCCTCGTCGATCCTCGAGGAGCTCGCGCGACACAAGCAGTTCGGCGTGCGGACCTTCCAAGCCGAGGACGAGATCGCAGCCGCGGGCGCCGCGCTCGGCGCGTCGTTCGGCGGCGCGCTCGGCGTTACCACCTCCGCCGGCCCCGGGGTCGTGCTCAAGGCCGAGACGATCGGTCTCGGCGTCATGCTCGAGCTGCCGCTGCTCGTGCTCGACATCCAGCGCGCGGGCCCGTCCACCGGCATGCCGACGAAGCCGGAGCAGGCCGACCTGCTGATGGTGCTCTTCGGCCGGAACTCGGAGTCGCCCGTGCCCGTGATCGCGCCCGCGACGCCGTCCGACTGCTTCCACGCGGCCGTGGAGGCGGCCCGGATCGCGCTCAAGTACCGCACGCCCGTCTACCTGCTCTCCGATGCCTACCTCGCCAACGGCTCCGAGCCGTGGCTGATCCCCGACGTCTCGTCGCTGCCGGCGATCGACCCGGACTTCACGACCGCGATCCCCGAGGACGGCAGCTTCCTCCCGTACCTGCGCGACCCCGAGACGCTCGCGCGGCCGTGGGCGGTCCCCGGCACGCCGGGGCTCGAGCACCGGATCGGCGGCCTGGAGAAGCAGGACGGCACCGGCAACGTCAGCTACGACCCCGAGAACCACGACCGCATGGTGCGGCTGCGCGCGCAGAAGGTCGCCGGCATCGCCGCCGACATTCCGGAGCTCGAGGTCGACGACCCCGACGGAGACGCGTCGCTGCTCGTGCTCGGCTGGGGCGGGACGTACGGCCCGATCCAGGCCGCGTGCCGGCGCGTCCGGCGCGACGGGAGGAACGTCGCGCACGCGCACCTCCGGTACCTCAACCCGTTCCCGCGCAACACCGGTGAGGTGCTGCGGCGGTACGACCGCGTGCTCGTGCCGGAGATGAACCTGGGCCAGCTGCTCAAGCTCGTGCGTGCCGAGTACCTCGTCGACGCCGTCGGCTACAACCGCGTGCGCGGCGTCCCGTTCCGCAGCGCGGAGCTGGCGGAGGCGATCGAGGCGATGCTGTGAGGCTCCTGCCGCTCGTCCCCGACGGGTGCTCGCTCACCGAGGAGGGGCTCGCGGCCCAGGCGGGACGTGCCGCCGCAGTGCGCGCGTCGGTGCTGGAGCTGGAGCGCGAGCCGGGGACGCTGCGCGTCCGCTTCGGCGCCGACGTCGACGAGGCGGTCGTCGAGCGGCTCGTGGAGACGGAGCGCGGCTGCTGCTCGTTCCTCGAGCTCGCCTGGGACGCGCGGGCGCGCGAGCTGTCGGTCGCCGCGCCGGAGGGGACGAACACCGAGGCAGTGGGAGCGATCGCGGCGCTGTTCGA
>DATHTC010000050.1:0-4003 GCA_035463735.1 Gaiellaceae bacterium
CCCCGAAGAAGAAGAAGGAGGAGTCGTAGAGGCCGAGCGGCTCGAGCAGCGAGGTGACGACGAGCGTCGCGAACACCGCGAGCGGAGCGACGAGCGGCGCCCGGCGACGGAAGAGCAGCGGCAGGGTGGCGAAGAGCGCGCACACCGTCAACGTCGGCTGCGAGCCGGGCAGAGGGGCACCCCAGATCTCGATCACGCAGGCGATCGCCAGGAGGACGGCGAGGGCGTCGATCGCGTATGCGCGCGCCAGCGGTGCGAGGCGGTGCATGGGCGCACGGTACTCCACCCGCGCCGGGGCGAGATCGTCCCCGCAGACGAAGCGAATCGTCCCTGAGGACGACGCCGTTCCGGGAGGCCCGCCGCACCATCCCGGCAACGTGATCGCCCACCAAGGAGAGATGAGATGACCGCAGCTTCGATCGCCGCGACCGCCGAGGGCGTCACGGCCGACCTCGCGCCCGGCGCCGTCGTCGAGGCGAGCTCCCTCCACCGCCGGTACGGCTCCGGCGACGCCGCCGTGGACGCGCTCCGCGGCGTCTCGCTCGACGTCGCACGCGGCAAGCTCACCGCCGTCATGGGCCCATCCGGGTCCGGCAAGTCAACGCTGATGCACATCCTCGCCGGCCTCGACCGGCCGACCGAGGGCACCGTCTCGATCGCCGGCACCGAGATCGGGTCGCTCAACGACAACCAGCTCACGAAGCTGCGCCGGCAGCACATCGGCTTCGTGTTCCAGTTCTTCAACCTCCTGCCGATGCTGACGGCGGAGGAGAACATCCTCCTGCCGCTGTCGATCGCCGGCGAGAAGCCGCACAAGGAATGGGTCGAGGAGGTGCTGGAGCGCGTCGGGCTCGCCGACCGCCGCAAGCACCGCCCGTCCGAGCTCTCCGGCGGCCAGCAGCAGCGCGTCGCGGTCGCGCGGGCGCTCGTGTCCCGGCCGACGGTGCTGTTCGCCGACGAGCCGACCGGCAACCTCGACTCCCGCACCGGCGGGGAGGTGCTCGACCTCGTGCGTCAGTCGGTCGACGAGCTCGGGCAGACGGTCGTGATGGTGACGCACGACGCGCGCGCCGCCGGCGCCGCCGACCGCGTCCTCTTCCTCGCCGACGGCGAGATCGTCAAGGACGGCGGCAGGACGTCGCAGGCCGAGATCCTGCGCACGCTGGAGGAGGTGGCGTAGATGCGCCGGGTCGCGCTCAAGGGCCTCGTGGGGCGCAAGCTCCGCACGGTCCTCACCTCGCTCGCGATCGTCCTCGGCGTCGCGATGATCACCGGGTCGTTCATCCTCACCGACTCGATCTCGAAGGGGTTCGACTCGGTCTTCACCTCCGCGTACGACGACACCGACGCGGTCGTGACCGGCAAGAAGCTCGTCGACTGGTCGGCGAGCGGCAACGCGACGGTGGACGAGTCGCTCGTGGCGCAGATCCGGGCGCTCCCCGGCGTCGCCGAGGCCGAGGGCTCGATCAACGACATCGTCGGCAACTCCACCCAGGCCAAGCTCATCGACCGGGAGGGGGATCCGATCCAGTCGAGCGGGAACCCGACGTTCGGCTTCGGCTTCCACCCGTCCGCCGAGCGGTTCAACCCGATGAAGCTCGTCGAGGGCGACTGGGCGGCCGGGCCGGGCCAGATCGTGATCGACCAGGAGACGGCGGAGTCGAAGGACTTCGCGCTCGGCGACACGATCCGCGCCTCGGCCCAGGGCCCCGTCCGGCCGTTCCGGATCACCGGGATCGCGAGCTACGGCGACGTCGCGACCCTCGGCGGCGCGACGTTCGCCGTCTGGGACGTCCCGACGGCGCGGTCGATGCTCGGCCTCGACGGCTACACGAGCGTCTCGGTCGCGGCCGAGAGCGGCGTCTCGCAGGCCGAGCTCGTCGCCTCGCTGCGCGAGACCCTGCCGGCCTCGGTGCAGGTGCGCACCGGCGACGAGCAGGCGCGCGAGGACAAGAAGGAAATCGACACGTTCGTCTCCTTCATCCGGGGCTTCCTGCTCGCGTTCGGCGGGATCGCGCTGTTCGTCGGCGCGTTCGTCATCTTCAACACGCTCTCGATCACGATCGCCCAGCGCGTGCGCGAGCTCGCGACGCTGCGGACGCTCGGCGCCTCGCGGCGGCAGGTGCTCCGCTCCGTCCTGCTCGAGGCCACCGCGATCGGGGTGGTGGCGTCCGCGCTCGGGATCGTCGCCGGGATGGCGCTCGCGCGCGGCCTCACGGCCGTCTTCAAGGCGCTCGGCCTGGAGCTCCCGCAGTCCGACCCCGTCTACGCGACGCGGACGTTCGTGATCGCGATGCTCGTCGGCGTCGGCGTCACCGTGCTCGCGGGGATCGCTCCTGCGCTTCGTGCCACGCGCGTCGCGCCGATCGCAGCCGTCCGCGAGGGCGCCGTGCTCCCGCGTCGCAAGCGGCTGGGGCCGGTGGCCGGCGCCGTCCTGCTCGCGGCGGGCGTCGCGCTCGTGTCGTACGCGGTCCTCACCGGCTCGCTCGGGTCGGGGAGCAACCTGCTGGCGCTCGCCGTCGGCGCGCTGCTCTCCCTGCTCGGCATCGCCGGCGTGGCGTCGCACCTCGTCACCGCGCTCGCAGCGGTGGTCGGGATCCCGTCGCGCCGCCTGGGCGGCGTCGCGGGTCGGCTCGCGGGCGAGAACGTCGTCCGCAACCCCGCACGGACGGCCTCGACCGCGGCCGCGCTGATGATCGGGCTCGCGCTCGTGGCGTTCGTGGCCGTGCTCGGCCAGGGCGTCCGCGACTCGCTGTCGAACTCGTTCTCGAAGCAGATCTCGGCCGACTACGTCGTCACGTCGCAGAACGGGTGGTCGCAGTTCCCGCTCGCGGCCGGCGAGGCGGTCGCCGACGTGGACGGGATCCAGGCGACGAGCATCCGCTCCGACCGCGGCCTGATCGGCGAGCACCAGGTGAACGTCAACGCGGTCGACCCGGAGACGCTCGACGGCATGTACCGGTTCGAGTGGAAGGGCGGCGCGTCCGACGAGACGCTGGCGAGCCTCGCCGGGGACGGCGCGATCCTGAAGGAGACGTTCGCCCGCGACAACGGGCTCGCGGTCGGCGACCGGTTCCGGCTGCGGACGGCGCACGGGAACGGGATCGAGCTGCGCGTGGCCGGGCTGTACCAGCCGCCGCGAGCGGCCGAGCTGCTCGGCGGCGTGGTGATCGCGCAGGAGGCGTTCGACGGCGCGTTCCCGCGGCCGCAGAACCAGCTGACCCTCGTCCGGGGCGGCTCGCAGGCGGCGCTCGAGCAAGCCGTCGCTGCGTTCCCCGACGCGAAGGTGCACACGAAGGACGGCTACGTCGAGGCGCAGTCCGGGTTCATCGGGCAGATCCTGAACCTGCTCTACGTGCTGCTCGCGCTGAGCGTGATCGTGAGCCTGTTCGGCATGGTCAACACGCTCGTGCTGTCGGTGTTCGAGCGGACGCGCGAGCTCGGGATGCTGCGCGCCGTCGGGATGACGCGGCGGCAGGTGCGCCGGCTCGTGCGACACGAGAGCGTGATCACCGCGCTCATCGGGGCCGGGCTCGGGCTCCCGCTCGGCGTCGCGCTCGGCGCGGCCGTGACGCACGCGCTCGACCGCTACGGCGTCGAGTTCGCGCTCCCGGTGGCCTCGCTGGCGACGTTCACCCTGGTGGCGATCGTGGCGGGGATCCTCGCGGCGGTGCTTCCGGCCAGGCGGGCGGCGCGGCTCGACGTGCTGTCGGCGCTCTCCTACGAATAGGGACGTGGGGGAACCCATGGTTCCCCCGCGGGCCCCCCTCCTTCGGCCGGGTCGCGTTGGTGGGGCGTGGTCGTGGCCTCTCGCGCGCATGAAGCGCGCTTCGGCCTCCATGGCCGCGGTCTCATAGGCCTGACCTGAGGGGACGTGGTCGTGGGCCTCCGCGCGCGCCCCTTGCGGGGCGGGCGCTCCGGCCGCGTTGCCGGGTCTCGGGGACGACGTGGTTTGGACCGGCGGGATGCGCCCGGCTTCGCCGGGCTGCGATCCCGCGCGTCC
>DATHTC010000051.1:0-6258 GCA_035463735.1 Gaiellaceae bacterium
GCCGGCGTCTTGACGAATATGGACGCGAAAGGGGCTAGGGGCTTGTTCAAAGTCGGCGCGAAAGTGGTCTACCCCCACCACGGGGCGGGAACGGTCGTCAAGAAGGAGTCGCGCGAGGTGCTGGGGCAGAAGCGCGAGTACCTGACGATCCGGATTCTCCACAACGACATGACGGTGCAGGTTCCCGCCGAGAACGCCGAGGCCGTGGGCCTTCGGCCCGTGATCGACGAGAAGATGGTCGAGGTCGTCGTGAAGGCGCTGAAGGGCGGCGGCACGCAGATGCCGAAGAACTGGAACCGCCGCTTCAAGCACAACCGCGACAAGATGAAGACCGGGGACATCCTCGAGCTCGCGGAGGTCGTGCGGAACCTCTCGCTCCGCGACCACGAGAAGGGCCTCTCCACCGGCGAGAAGCAGATGTTCGTGAAGGCGAAGAAGATCCTCGCGTCCGAGCTCATGTACGCGAAGGGCATGGACGAGGAGGAGACGGCCAACTGGCTCGAGGACGTCCTCGCCGACACGGGCAACGGCACGAAGAAGGCGTCGAAGGCGAAGACCGCCGCCGCGACGGCTTAGTCCGTCGCCGTGTCGACGTGGGCGATCCTCGCCGCCGCCGGGAGCGGGGATCGCCTCGGCGCGGACCGGCCCAAGGCCTTCGCGCCGCTCGGCGAGCTGCCGCTGCTGGCGACGCCGCTGGAGCGGCTCGACGAGTCGGAGTGGGTCGACGCGCTCGTCGTCGCCGCGCCCCCGGGCTGGGAGGAGCCGGCGATCCTGCTCGCCGAGGAGATCGGCGCGGGAAAGGTGAGCGCGGTCGTCGCGGGCGGCGCGACGCGCGCCGAGTCCGTGCGCGCCGCGCTCGCGGAGGTTCCCGCCGACGCGCTCGTCGTGCTGGTCCACGACGCCGCGCGGCCGCTCGTCGACGAGGCCGTGATCGGCCGGGTCCTCGCGCCGCTCTCCGAGGGCTGGGACGGCGTCGTGCCGGCGCTGCCGCTCTCCGACACGGTCAAGCGGGTCGAGGGGGAGCGCGTCGTCGAGACGCTCGACCGCGGCGGGCTCGTCGCAGTGCAGACGCCGCAGGCGTTCGTGGCCGACGCGCTCCGGCGCGCGCTCGCGGCCGGCGGCGACGCGTCCGACTGCGCGGGACTGGTTGAGGCGGCCGGCGGGCGCGTGCGCTGGGTCGAGGGCGACTCGCGGCTGCTGAAGGTGACGACCAGGGACGACCTCGAGCGCGTGGCGTCGTGGCTGTAGCGGCCGTCGTCTTCGACGTGGGGGAGACGCTCGTGGACGAAACGCGGATGTGGGAGCGCGCCGCCGACGCGGCGGGCGTGCCCCGCTTCACGCTCATGGGCGTCCTCGGCGGCCTCGCCGCCCGCGGTGCGCACCACGGCGACGTCTGGCGCATCCTCGGGATCGAGCAGGCGGAGTCGACGTGGGAGCCCGTCGACCTCTACCCGGACGCGCTGCCCGCGATCCGGCGGCTGCGCGCAGCCGGGCTGCGCGTGGCCGCGGTCGGGAACACTCCCGCGAGCGCCGAGGACGCGCCCCGGCCGCACGTCGACGTCCTCGGCTCGTCCGAGCGCTGGGGCGTCGCCAAGCCTGCGCGCGCGTTCTTCGACCGGATTGCCACGGAGACCGCGCTGCCGGCGGAGCGGATCGCCCACGTCGGCGACCGCGTCGACAACGACGTCGAGCCCGCGCTCGCCGCCGGGATGGTGGCGGTGCACGTGCGCCGCGGGCCCTGGGGGCACCTCCACGAGCCGCCGCCGCGGGCGATCCGGATCCGCTCGCTCGACGAGCTGCCGGAGGCGCTCGGTGGCTGAGTACCGGGCCGGCATCGGGGTCGACCAGCGTGGGGGAACCAATGGTTCCCCCACGAGCCCCCTCCTTTGGCAGGCGGCGTGACCGAGTACCGGGTCGGCATCGGGGTCGACGCGCACGCGTTCGCCGACGGCGTTCCCCTCGTGCTCGGCGGCGTGCGGGTGCCGTACCCGCGCGGCCTCGCCGGCCACTCCGACGGCGACGTGCTCGCACACGCGCTCACGGACGCGGTGCTCGGTGCGGCGGGCCTCGCCGACATCGGCGCGATGTTTCCGTCCGGCGACGCCCGCTGGCGCGGCGCGTCCTCCCTCGACCTGCTCGCGACGGCATGGACCTCGGTGCGTGAGCTCGGCTGGGAGCTGGCGAACGCCGACTGCGTCCTGGTCGGCGAGGAGCCGCGGCTGGCGCCGCACCGGCTCGAGATGCGGGAGGCGCTGGCCGGCGCGCTCCGCGTCGACGCGGCGCTCGTCGCCGTCCGCGCGACGACGACGGACGGCCTCGGCTTCGCCGGCCGCGGCGAGGGCCTCGCGGCGCAGGCCGTCGCGCTCCTACGCCGGTAGCGCGGCGACGGCGCCGTCGAGCACCACGAGCCCGTCGCGCTCGAGCGCCCGCACGGCGTCCTCGTCGAGCTCGGCGAGCGGCCGCGGCCCGTCCGCCACGAGGCGGAGCGTCCGCGCGCGGCGCTGCCGGAACGAGCCCTCGAGCGGGCCCTGGCGCCGCGCGGGCTCGAACCGGAGGCCCTGCGACGGGCACGGGTCGGCGAGCGGGCACTCCCCGCAGCGCGGGACGCGCGCGAGGCAGACGGTCGCGCCGAGGTCGAAGAGCGCCTGTACCGCCCCCGGGGAGAACTTCGCCCCCGTGCGCTCCAGGATCCGCCGCACGTTCGTGTCCACCGGCAGCACGGGATGGCGCCACGCCTGGTTGCGCACCGCGTCGGCCGTGTACCGGCCGACTCCCGGGAGCTCGGTGAGGTCCTCCGGCCAGCCGGACGCGACGACGGCGCGCGCCGCCCGGTGCAGGTTGAGCCCGCGGCGGTTGTAGCCGAGCCCCTGCCACGCGCGGATCACGTCGGCGGGGGAGGCGGCGGCGAGCGCCTCGACGTCCGGCCACCGCTCCATCCACGCCAGCCAACGCGGCACCACGCGCGCGACTTGCGTCTGCTGCAGCATCACCTCCGAGACGAGGATCGCGTACGGATCCCGCGTCCGCCGCCACGGGAGGTCGCGTCCGTTCCGGCGGAACCACGCCATGAGCCGGGACTCCATGGGTCGAGCGTAGAGCGTCGTGCGGAGCACGTGGCAGCTCCGCCCGTGAGCCGCGGCACGCAACAGCTCGAACGCGGCCCGGGCTACGCGGTCGTCTGAGGATCGGACGCGACGACGGTCGCGTCGACCGTCGGCATCGTCGGTTCGCCGGGCTCGGGGAGCCCGTACCTCGCGCGGTATCGCGACCACTCACGTTCACCGATCTCGGGCGACTGCGCGGACACCTCGTCCATACGCCGCCGGAGCTCGTCCAGGTACGCCTTCGGGTCGCTCCGCTCAGCCAGGTAATCCGGGTGGAGGGCAAGCATCTGGTCGATCTCGCGGCGGATCGCCGCCCACAGTTCGGCTGCCGCGCGGTGCTTCTCCGCGCGCTCTTGGAACCGGAGGAAGGTCTGGAGGCTTGCGAGGACGGCGGCGAGGACGCTGATGCTGCCCACGAGGATCCGCAGGTCGGTCCGGACGTCCTCCTGCAGCGTTGCGAACACGCTCGTCCCGACGAATGTCGCCAGCGCGACGACCGGAATCCCGAGCCAGATGTTGTGCCGGTGGAGGTTGGTGGCGAGCGCGTAGTGCGCATCCGAGCTCGCCGCGGCGCGGCGGTGCCATTCGCGGAGCAGGGCGAGGACGGAGCCCGTCCACGGCACCTTCGTACCGCCGGACGACCGCAGCTGGGGCTCGTGCGTGCTCACCCTGCTCCCTCGAACGACGCGTTCGAGGATCGCGCACCCTCCCGATCGCTGTCAAGCGTGCGCCAGTCAGGGGATGTGACGGGATCCCCGGGCTCGGTCAGGAGCCGGCGATCGCGTCGATCCGCACCGCCGCGCGCACGAGCGCCTCGGCGTCGAACAGGTACGGCGTCGCGTTCGGGATCTCGTGCGCAGGGCCGTCGAGGTCGTCCGACCCCGCGGCCGCGTTGAGCGCGTACCGGATCGGGATCTCGTGGCAGACGACGAGCACCGTCCGCTCCGGCCGCGCCGTCAAGCGCCGAAACGCGGACGCGTAGCGCCGCGCGGCGTCGTCGAGGCTCTCGCCTCCGGGGAACGGGGTCCGCCGATCGTGCGCACGCTTCCACGTCCTGTAGTCGTCGATCGAGAGGCCCTCGAGCTCGCCCACGTCGATGTCGTCGAGCAGGGGCTCGACCTCCGTCGGGGCGGGCGGGCGCGCCGTCAGCGCCAGCTCCGCCGTCTCCCGGGTACGCCCGAATCGGGTGTGGACGACGAGCTCGAGCGGGACGTGCGCGAGCTGCGCGCCGAGCCGCCGCGCCTGCTCCCTCCCCTCGTCGGTGAGCGGGACGTCGACGGACGGGTCGCCGTTGACGCGCCGCTCGAGGTTCAGGACGGAGTGCGCGTGGCGGACGAGCGCGTACAGGCGCACGGGGCGAGCGTACCGCCACAGGGCCGCCGATATGCTCGAACGCATGAGCCGCCGCGTCCGCTTCGCGCCCGCCCCGACGGGCTCGCTCCACCTCGGCAACGCGCTCAGCGCCGTCGCGAACCGGGCGTTCGGCGACTGGCTGCTGCTGCGGATCGACGACACCGACCAGGCCCGGAACGTCGTGGGTGGGGAGGAGGCGATCCTCCGCGACCTCGAATGGCTGGGCGTCGAGTGGGACGAGGGGCCGGCGCGGCAGAGCGAGCGGCAGGCGCGCTACCGCGCCGCGGCCGAGCGGCTCGGCGTAGACCGGTTCGATGGAATCCAGCTGCTCCGGCCGGACGGGACGGCGACCTACCACCTGGCAAGCGTCGTCGACGACGCCGAGTTCGAGATCACGCACGTCGTGCGCGGCAACGACCACCGTCCGAACGAGCGGCTGCACCGCCGCCTCGCCGAGGCGCTCGGGACGGCGCCGCCGGAGTACGTCCACCACGGGCTCCTGCTCGGCCCGGACGGGAAGAAGCTGTCGAAGCGCCACGGGGCGGCCACCGTCGCCGACCTCCGCGAGGCGGGGCTCCCGGCGCGGGCCGTCCGCGCCTATCTCGACGAGCTGGACCTCCCGCGCCACGACGTCCACTTCGACGAGCGGCGGCTGCGCCGGCTCGCGGTGGACGCGATCGCCGCGATGGAGGACGAGGAGCTGACGTGGGCCGCGGGCGCGCCGCCGGAGCTGGCGCCGGCCCTCCGCGGCGCGCGCGACCTCGCGGAGGCGCGCGAGTTCGCCCGCGCGATCCTCGAGCCGGAGCCGGTCGAGCTCCCAGAGACCGCCGCACCGACGCTCGCCCGGTTCGTCGAGCTCCGTGCTGGCGCGAACGGGGGCCTCGATGCCGACGGGGCAAAGGCGATCGTCCGCGAGCTGAAGGCCGTGGGCGGCGATCTCCGCGTCCTCCGTCTCGCGCTCACCGGCCGCGAGCGCGGCCCGGAGCTGTGGACGGTCGTGGCGGCGCTGCCTCGCGAGGAGGCGCTGCGGAGGGCCGGTGCGGCTGCATAACACGCTGACGCGCTCGCTCGAGGAGCTGCCGCCGCCGCCGGGCCCGATCCGCATGTACGTCTGCGGCCCGACGGTCTACGCGCGCGCGCACGTCGGCAACGCCCGCCCTTACGTGATCTCGATGTGGCTCCGCAGCTGGCTGCGCCAGCAGGGCTACGACGTCGTGCTCGTCCACAACATCACGGACGTCAACGACAAGATCTACGAGGCAGCGCCCGGCGCGAGCGCCGAGCTCGCCGAGCGGGCGACGGCCTGGTACCTGCAGGACACGGACGATCTCGGGCTCGGCCGGCCGGACCACCTGCCGAAGGCGACGGAGCACATCCCGCAGATCGTCGCGGCCACGCAGGAGCTGATCGACCGCGGCTTCGCGTACGCGGTCGACGGCGACGTCTACTTCCGCGTGGCGCGGTGGCCGGAGTATGGGCGTCTCTCGGGGCAGCGGGCCGACCAGGTCGAGGAGCAGGAGCCGAACCCGCTCAAGGAAGACCCGCGGGACTTCGCGCTCTGGAAGGCGAACAAGCCGGGGGAGGACACCGCCTGGGCGGCCCCCTGGGGCCGCGGCCGTCCCGGCTGGCACATCGAGTGCTCGGTGATGGCGGAGGACCTGCTGGGCCCGGCGTTCGAGATCCACGGCGGCGGCCTCGACCTCCGCTTCCCGCACCACGAGAACGAGCTGGCGCAGTCGCGCGCGCTCGGGCACGAGTTCGCGCGGCTGTGGATGCACAACGGGATGCTGCGCTTCGTCGG
>DATHTC010000052.1:0-1925 GCA_035463735.1 Gaiellaceae bacterium
GTTCACCCGGTCGACGGTGCCGCCGGCCTTCACGATCACGGGCAGAAGATCGCGCTCCGACCCCTTGATGAACGACGACAGACGCGCGAAGGTCCCACCCATTCGCACGAGCATGTACGCCAACGCAACGCCGCTGACCACGAAGAACACCGCAAGGGCGTAGTCGAGTACGTCTCCGGCCGTGGAGGCCACGACAGTCATCGGCGTGATCCTAGTTGCTCCGTTCAGGCAACGTCCTCGATCGCACCGGCACCGACGACGGCGTCTTCGTCGTAGAGCACGGCGAATTGTCCGCGCGCGACGCCGTACGCCGGCTCGTCGAGATCGAGCGCGAAGCCGCCGTTCGACGGCGCGACCGACGCTCGAACGGGCGGTGAGCCGTAGCGAAGCTTCACCTCGCAGCGAGTGACGGGGACGCGGAGGCGACCGTCGACGACGACGCGGCGCACCGCAAGCGACTCGTGGGGCCCGACGACGACCGTGTTCGTCTCTCGGTCCGTCCGCAGCACGAACAGCGGCCGCTCCGCGACGACCCCGAGGCCGCGACGCTGTCCTGCGGTGAACCGCCAGTACCCGTCGTGTGCCCCGAGCACGTGTCCGTGCTCGTCGACGATCGCTCCGTCGTCGGCCGGTAGGCCTTCGCGCTCGAGGAAGCCGCGGTAGTCACCGCCGCCGAGGAAGCAGGCCTCCTGGCTCTCTCCTCGTCCGGCCGCCGCAAGCCCGGCCCGCGCCGCCTCCGCGCGCGTCTCCGCCTTCGACTGCGCTCCGAGCGGGAAACGGACGCGTGCGAGCGCCGCCGACGAGAGCGTCGCAAGCATGTACGACTGGTCCTTCCGCGCGTCGACGCCCCGCGCAACGAGGAGCTTTCCCTCACGCTCGACGACGCGCGCGTAGTGCCCGGTCCACAGAGTGTCGGCCCCTGCACGCGAGACGAACGCAAGTAGCTCGTCGAAGCGAAAGGCGCCGTTGCACCGAATGCAGGGATTCGGGGTCTCTCCCTCCTCGTAGCCCGCGGTGAACGGGTCGACGACGGCTCGCCGAAACTCCTCGCGCAGGTCGAGCGTGACGTGCGGAACGCCGAGCGCATGGCACGTGCCCCGAGCAGCGGCGACCGCGGCCGGCGAGCAGCACGCGCGCTCGGCGTGAGGAGCCGCGGGATCCTGCCAGAGGCGCAAGGTGACGCCGACCGCGTTCGGGGCGGCGCGCAGGAGCGCCACCGCGCTGTCCACGCCTCCGCTCATCGCGACGACGGCGCGTCCGGTAATCGGCGATGCGACGAACACCTGACCCAGGGCGGCTGCGAGCGCCTCGACCGCGAGCGGCTCCCCCGTGACCGCGGCCGCCTCGAGCAGCGTCAGTCCCGTGACCGCCCGCTCGAGGCCCGGTGCGTGGGCCTCGACGATGACATCTCCGCGCACGCAGAGGTGAACGGACGCCCACTCACCGCCACGGGTCGCATCTCCGAAGACGTCTGTCGTCGTCACGCGTCCAGGCTAGATGTTGGTCGCATTCGCGCGGGCTCGTGATGCCGCGACGTCGGTCGGACTCGCCCCTCGAGCGGGTCCCGACGCTCGAGCTCGCGCGAGACACGTGGGCAAGCGCCGCCGAGTCGCGCCGCCTCGACACGCTGTTCCCGATCGAGCATCTGAAGGGCGACGTCACCGAACGAAACTCCGGGCGTGCTCCACCCTGCCGATGGAGCCCCGGCCGCCGAGAACCTGGCTCAGCCAGGTGGGTGCCGTGCGGAGCGTCGGCACCGCCTAGCTCCGACGCCGGCTCCCTTCACGTGTCTGTTGGTTCACGTTTGAGCCGAGGCCACGCACAGGGTCGAGCGATCACATCCTATCCACCACTCGCCGCAGCGAAGCGCCACTCGAGCTCGACGGTTCCGTCGAGTCCGAGCATGGCGGCCAGCCCCTCGGTCA
>DATHTC010000053.1:0-6428 GCA_035463735.1 Gaiellaceae bacterium
GCCGTAGCGTCGACCCCATCGACAAGCGCTAGGAGGAACGCCATGTTTCGCACCAATCACCGGAATCGCCGCAGCGAACAGTCCGAGGCCGCAGCAGGCGCTCCGACTGCCGCGTCGGCACCGTCGCGCAACGTGGCGGCCCGCATGGGTCGCTGGAGCGCGGCGCATTGGAAGACCGCCACGTTCGGCTGGCTGGCCTTCGTCGTCGTCGCGTTCGCGCTCGGCGGCATGGTCGGCACGACGACCGTCGATCCGAATGCGGCGGGGCCGGGTGAGTCGGGCCGCGTCGACCGCATCCTCGACGCCGGCTTCGAGCAGCCGGCCGGCGAGAGCGTCCTGATCGAGAGCCGCTCGCTCCGCGCGAGCGATTCCGCCTTCACCGCCGCGATCGAGGACGTCGTCGCCCGGCTCTCCACGCTGGAGGCCGTCCAGAACGTCCGCTCGCCGCTCGACCGCGGCAACGCGGATCAGATCGCAGAGAACGGGCACGCGGCCCTCGTCGAGTTCGAGATCCGCGGCGACCCGGACGAGGCAGTCGACGAGATCACCCCGGTGCTCGACCGGGTCGCCGACGCGCAGCGGGCCCACCCGCAGCTCTTCATCGGCGAGTTCGGCGATGCGAGCGCGGTCGACGCGGTTGCCACGGCCTACGAGGAGGACCTCGGCAAGGCCGGGCTGCTCTCGATCCCGATCACCCTGATCATCCTCGTGCTCGCATTCGGAGCGCTGGTGGCGGCGGGCATCCCGCTGCTGCTCGCGCTGACCGCCGTCTTCGCGACGTTCGCGCTGATCGCGCTGCCCAGCCAGCTGCTGCCGGTGGCGATGGAGGCGCCGGCGATGGTGCTGCTGATCGGGCTCGCGGTCGGCGTGGACTACTCGATGTTCTACTTGAAGCGCGAGCGTCAGGAGCGGGCCGCCGGACGCAGCGAACGCGCGGCGCTCGAAGCAGCCGCCGCCACCTCCGGCCGCTCCGTCCTCATCTCGGGGCTGACGGTGATCGTGGCGATGGCCGGCATGTTCCTGACCGGCGACAAGACGTTCGCCTCGCTCGGGCTCGCGACGATCGTCGTCGTCGCCGTCGCCGTGCTCGGGTCCCTGACCGTCCTGCCCGCCCTGCTCTCGAGGCTCGGCGACAAGGTCGATCGGCTCCGCGTCCCGCTCGTCGGCCGGCGTCGCCGCGACGAGAGCGACGGCCGGATCTGGGGCGCGATCGTCGACCGCGTCCTGCGCCGCCCCGTCCTCTCCATGGCCCTCGCCGGCGGCCTGCTGGTCGCGCTCGCAGCGCCGGCGCTCCAGCTCCACCTGGCCAAGCCGGGAGTGGACACCTTCCCGAAGTCCCTGGGCGCCGTCCAGACCTACGACCGGATGCAGCAGGCCTTCCCCGGGACGGCGCTGCCGGCGAACGTCGTCGTCAAGGCGCCGGACGTGAACGCACCTGCGGTCCGCGAGGCGATTGCCCGGCTCGAGCAGGGGGCGCTCGCGAGCGGCCGGATGTACGAGCCGATCACGGTCGACGTCAACGAGGACGCGACGGTCGCGAACATCACCGTCCCGATCGACGGGACGGGAACCGACGCCGCCTCGAACGCCGCGGTCGCAGCTCTGCGCGGCGAGATCGTGCCCGAGACGGTGGGTGCCCTCTCGAACGTCGAGTCGGGTGTCACCGGGCTCACGGCGCAGTGGAAGGACAGCAGCGACCAGACGACGTCGAAGCTGCCGCTCGTGGTCGCGTTCGTGCTCGCGTTCGCGTTCGGGCTCATGCTGTTCGCCTTCCGGTCGATCGTGATCGCGGCCAAGGCGATCCTGCTCAACCTGCTCTCGGTGGCGGCCGCGTACGGCGTGCTCGTGCTCGTCTTCCAGCACGGCGTCGGCAACGGTCTCCTCGGCTTCAGCTCCACGGCCGGGATCGACCCGGTGGTGCCGCTGCTCCTGTTCGTGATCCTGTTCGGCCTCTCGATGGACTACCACGTGTTCATCATCAGCCGGATCCGCGAGCTGTTCGATCGCGGCGCGAGCACGGACGAGGCGATCGCGCAGGGGATCAGGTCGACCGCGGGCGTCGTCACGAGCGCCGCGATCGTGATGGTCTTCGTCTTCGCGATCTTCGCGACGCTCTCGATGCTGTTCTTCAAGCAGTTCGGCGTCGGGCTCGCGACGGCGATCCTGATCGACGCGACGATCGTCCGCGCCGTGCTCCTGCCCGCCTCGATGAAGCTGCTCGGCGACTGGAACTGGTACCTGCCGCGGTGGCTGCAGTGGCTGCCTCGATTCGAGGGTCACGAGCCCGCGGCCGTGCCGGAGATCAAGCCGTCGCCCGCCTCCGCGTAGGGCGGCCGTCGACCCCCCGGCCCCGCTCCCGGGGCCGGGGGGTCAGCCGCTCCGACCATCGTTCCGCTCGAGAGTCGCCCCGGCTGGGCGATTGTCCGCGTCGGGGCGGAGATGTCCGGCTAGGTTGATTTCAAGAATTCAAATGATAGTTTGAATGAGTGGCGAGTCCGGCGGCGAAGGCGGCGTTGTTCGATGCGCTGGCATCTGTGGCGCAGGCGCTCGGCAGTGGCCGACGTGCCGAGATCGTCGATCTGCTCGCCCAGGGCGAGCGCTCCGTGGAAGACGTTGCCTCCGAGGTCGGCCAGAGTGTGGCGAGCACGTCGCACCACCTGCGACTGCTCGCGCGCTCGGGGCTTGCGCGATCGCGCCGCGACGGGAATCACGTCCTCTACCGGCTTGCGAGCGACAGGGTTGCCGAGCTGTGGGCCGCCGTTCGCGACGTCGCGGTCCGGCACGTGGCCGAGGTGAGCGTGCTCGCGGACGAGTACCTGGGTGAGCGGGACGAGGTCGAGCAGCTGTCGGCGCCGGAGCTCGAAGAGCGGCTGGCGCGCGGCGACGTGGTCGTGCTCGACGTGCGGCCCGAGCAGGAGTTCCGAGCCGGCCACATCGCGGGCGCGCGCTCGGTGCCGCTCTCCGCGCTCGACGAGGTCGTGTCGGCGCTGCCGCGCCGGCGCGAGATCGTCGCCTACTGCCGCGGGCCCTACTGCGTCTACGCGGACGACGCCGTGCGCCTGCTCCGCGCTCGCGGCCTGAAGGCACGCCGCCTGGACGTGGGCTTCCCGGAGTGGCGCCGAGCGGGCCTGCCCGTGGAGATCGCGAGTTGAGGGGAGAGGCATGCTGCTACGCCCATTCCTGAACGACGCCGGCTCGTGCGCGAGCTACCTGTTCGGCTGCACGACGCACCGGAAGCTGGCGGTTGCCGACCCGCACGTCGACCTGGTCGACGAGTACGTCACGGCGGCCGCCGCGATCGGCTCTCCGATCACCGCGGTGTTCGAGACGCACGTGCAGGCCGACCACGTCTCGGGGCTGCCTGCGTTGGTCGAGCGCACCGGCGCGAACGCCTACCTGCCCGCGGGAGCGGACGTCGAGTTCGAGCACGTCGCGCTCGAGGACGGTGAGGTCATCGAGCTGGGCAACACGGTCGTGACCGCGATCGCGACGCCCGGCCACGCGCCGGCGCACCACGCCTATGCGGTCGCCGACCGGCGCCGCGGCGACGAGACGCGGTGGCTCGTGGACGCGCTGCTCGCCGAGCTGCCGCCGCGTCCGGCGGAGCAGGAGCGCATCGTCGCCGCCAACCGCTCGGGCGAGGTGGCCGCAGCCGTATGACGCCTGCCGTGCAGCTGGGCATGCGCGCGAACGCGGCGCAGTTCGCGCTGCTCGTCGGGCTCAATGCACTCGTCGGCGCGATGGTCGGGCTGGAGCGGAGCGTGCTGCCGCTGGTCGGCAAGGACGACTTCGGGCTCCGTTCGAGTGCGGCGATTCTCGCGTTCGTCGTCGCCTTCGGCGCGGCGAAGGCGGTCACGAATCTCGCCGCCGGCGACCTGGCGGAGCGGCTCGGGCGCAAGCGGCTGCTCGTGGCCGGCTGGCTGGTCGCGCTGCCCGTGCCGCTGCTGATCGGCCTTGCGCCCTCGTGGTGGTTCATCGTCGCCGCCAACCTGCTGCTCGGCGTCAACCAGGGGCTCGCCTGGTCGATGACGGTGGTGATGAAGATCGACCTCGCCGGGCCGCGCCGTCGCGGCCTGGCGCTCGGCTTCAACGAGGCGGCCGGCTACCTCGGGGTGGCCGCGGCCGCCTTCGCCACCGGCGCTCTGGCGACGACGTTCGCGCCGCGGACGGTCGTCTGGGTCGGCGCCGCGCTGATCGTGGCGGCCGGCCTGCTGATCAGTGTCTTCGCGGTGCGCGACACGGGCGCCCACGTCGCCCATGAGCAGACCGCGCACGGCGATGGGGCTCCGCCTCATGGTGGGCTCCGGAGTGCGTTCACGCACGCGAGCGTGCGCGACCCGCTCCTGCGCGCCTGCAGCCAGGCCGGCCTGGTCAACAACCTCAACGACGCACTCGCCTGGGGCCTCGCGCCGCTCTATCTCGCCGCGCACGGCGCGAGCGTCGGTGAGATCGCGATCGTCGCCGCCGCCTACCCGGTGGTCTGGGGTGCGGGACAGCTCGCGACCGGCTGGCTCTCCGACCACACCGGGCGCAAGCCCCTCATCACGGCCGGCATGCTCGTCCAGGCCGCGGCGCTCGGCCTGCTCGTCGCCGGCGACGGCACCTTCACACCCTCGCTCGCGGCCGCGGCGCTGCTCGGCCTCGGGACGGCAATGGTCTACCCGACGTTGATCGCCGCCGTCTCCGACGCCAGCCAGCCGCGCGACCGCGCCCGCGTCGTCGGCGTCTACCGCTTCTGGCGCGATTTCGGCTTCGTCATCGGCGCCCTGATCGCGGGTCTCGGCGCCGACGCCACGTCCCCCTCGGCGGCGATCCTGATCGTCGCCGCCCTCACCGCTGCCAGCGGCCTTCTCGTCGCCGCCACCCCTTGGCAGCCGCGACCCACGCTCCGACCCGCCCCCGTCCGCTGATGCACCGAGAGGAGGCACCGCATGGCCGTTGATGTCGAGATCGACGTCGACCTGCTGAAGAGCGAGATCAAGAAGACCTACGCCTGCGTCTCCGACGAGCCGGAGCGAGAGTTCATCTTCCCCACCGGTCGCGCCTGGGCGCAGGACCTCGGGTA
The DNA here is from genome assembly GCA_035463735.1 of Gaiellaceae bacterium. Lineage (GTDB taxonomy): Bacteria > Actinomycetota > Thermoleophilia > Gaiellales > Gaiellaceae > DATHTC01. The sequence goes on from DATHTC010000053.1 coordinate 5,066, forward strand.
CCCGGCTGAGCTCGAGAACGTCCCGGAAACTGCGGTCGAGTCGTTTGCCGGCGTCGCGAACCCGTGGGCGCTCGGCCGGCTCGCACCCGGTGAGCGTGTGCTCGACCTCGGCTCCGGCGCAGGCACCGACTCGCTCGTCGCCGCCCAGATGGTGGGAGAGCAGGGCTCGGTGACCGGAGTCGACATGACGCGCGAGATGCTCGTCAAGGCACGACGCGCCGCGCTCGCGATGGGCGCCTCGAACGTGGCGTTCGTCGAGGCCGAGGCGGAGCGGCTTCCGTTCGACGACGAGAGCTTCGACGTGATCGTCTCGAACGGCGTGATCGACCTGATCCCCGACAAGGATGCGGTCTTCGCAGAGATGTTCCGCGTTCTCTCGCCGGGTGGGCGGATGCAGATCGCAGACGTCACGATCCAGAACCCGGTCAGCGCCGAAGGTCGACGCAACATCGACCTCTGGACCGGCTGAATTGCCGGGGCGCTGCTGGAAGCAGCGTACGGCAAGCTCCTCGAACGGCGCGGGTTCGAGCGGATCGAGACCGGTCAGCTGGTCGACACCTACGCTCGATCCACGTTCGAGGACACCCGCCGCAAGGCGAAGAAGTACGGTGCCCGCGGCACGACCGTAAAGGCGCACAAGCCACGCGCTGGCTAGCCGCGTGATATCGGCGCCCCATCGCACGAGGCGGACGATTCCGAGGTCGGGCGCTCGACGTCGTCGAGCCGGAGCATCGCGAGCCGGCCTACCGGGTCGCGGGCACCCGGCCCTTACGCCGGCACGTCGCCTTCGTGCTTCGCGCCGGGCGCGGCCCGCTGCTCGCCGGGCGCAGCCTCGTCGACGCGGAGCACGACGTTGCCCGTCTTCCTCCCGCTCTCGACGTAGCGGGTCGCCTCGACGATCTCGTCGAGCGCGTACGTCCGGTCGATCACGGGCCGGTACCTGCCCGCCTCGACGAGCTCCTTGACGAGGACGAGATCCTGCTTGCGGTAGCGGCCGATCCCGAGCTTCGCGCGCCGGCTCCCGGCGAAGCGCGTGACGAGCGCGAGGAGCGGCACGTGGTACAGGAATCCGAGGTCGACGGTGACGTAGGCCCCGCCGGGCTTCAGCGAGCGCCGGCAGCGGCGGAACGAGTGCTTGCCGACCGCGTCGAAGATCACGTCGTACGTCTCGCCGCTCTCCGTGAAGTCCTCGCGGAGGCGGTCGAGGACGTGCCGCGCGCCGAGCGACCGCACGAGCTCGACCTGCTTCGTGTCGCACACCGCCGTCACCTCGGCCTCGAAGTGGTGCGCGAGGAGCTGGACGGCGGCCGTTCCGATCGACCCCCCGGCGCCGTAGACGAGGACGCTCTTGGTCTGCAGTGGA
>DATHTC010000054.1:0-2508 GCA_035463735.1 Gaiellaceae bacterium
ACGCCGTGCCTGAAGCCGCGCCGATCCCTCGAACGGGCGATCCGTGACCCCGCAATGCCGCTCCTATACTCCGGCGCGCCTCCACGCGACCGAGGATCCCCGCTGCGCCCACCCCACACCCCCAGCGGCACCGACCCCGCACCCGCCGTCGTGCTCGGCGCGGGCGTGACCGCGCTCGGCGTCGTCCGGTGCCTCGGCCGTCGCGGGATCCCCGTTGTCCTGGTCGCGCCGAAGGGCGACCTCGCCGCCTCGTCCAGGTGGGCGCGGCGCGTCGACGGCCCGGCCGAGCGGGAGGGGTCGGACGCGCTCGCGGCCTTCCTCGCGAGCTTCCCGCACGAGCGCGCGCTTCTCCTGCCTTGCTCCGACGAGTGGGTGCGCTCCGTCGTGGAGCTTCCGTCGGGCCTGCGCGAGCGGATGCCGCCGGCAGTGCCGGCCGCGGACGTCGTCGCGCGTCTCCTCGACAAGGAGGCACTGGCCGCGACCCTGGACGAGGCCGACGTGGCGGGGCCGCGAACGTTCGCCGTCCGCGACGCGGCCGACCTCGACGCGCTCGGCCTGGACGAGGACGAGCTGCGCCGGTTCTTCCTCAAGCCGCGCGACTCGCAGCGCTTCAACGCGCGCTTCGGGCTGAAGGCGTTCGCCGTGGCCGGCCGCGCCGACGCGGTCGCCTCCCTCGAGCGGGCGGCCGGGGCGGGAATCCCGCTGCTCCTCCAGGAGCGGATCGCGGGGCCGCCGACGGCGCACGTGTTCCTGGACGGTTACGTCGCGCGCGACGGCCGCATGCTCGGCTGCCTGGCGCGCCGCCGGCTGCGGATGTTCCCGCCGGACTTCGGCAACAGCACGTACCACGTCAGCGTCCCCCCCGGCGAGGCGGAAGGCCCGCGTGAGTCGCTCGGGCGCCTGCTCGACCACGTCGGCTACCGCGGCATCTTCAGCGCCGAGTTCAAGCTCGACGAGCGTGACGGGATCGGCAAGCTGCTCGAGGTGAACGTCCGTCCGTGGTGGTACGTGGAGTTCGCCGCCCTGTGCGGCGTCGACGTCTGCGACCTCGCGTACCGCGACCTGCTGGGCGGGGGCGCCGCGCCGGTCACGGGCTACGCGGCCGGCCGTCGCAGCGTGCTCCCGACCGCCGACTTCCGCGCCGTCCTCGCCGGGCGCGGCCGCGGCGGCGTCGGCTTCCGCCGGATGATCCGCTCGTGGCTCGGCGCCTCGCTGACCGTGCTCGACCGCCGCGACCCGCTGCCGGCGGCGCGGCAGGCGCTCGGACTGGCGCTGCGGCCGCTCCGCGCCCGGATCCCGGGAGGCTCGCCGTGAGCGCCGTGCAGGCGGCGTGGCTCCGCGACGACGAGCTCGACGAGTGGGCCGGGTTCGTAGCGTCCTCGCCGACGGGCAGCCCGTACAGCCTCCCCGCGTACCTCCGGGCGCTGTGCCGGGCCACGGGCGCGCGGTTCCGCGTGCTCGGCGCCCGCCTCGGCGACGACCTCGTCGGCGGGATCGCGGTCTACGAGCGGCCGACGCGGCTCGGCGTCGTCGTCGCGCCGCGGCTGCTCCTCTACTACAACGGCCTCGTCCTGCGCGAGGAGACGACGCGGTATCCCTCCGAGCGCACGTCACGCGAGCTGCGGACGGTCGAGGCGCTCCTCGACGCGCTCGAGGGCGAGGGCTACCGGCGCCTCGAGCTTCGCTCGCGCCCCCCGCTGCGGGACGGCCGCGCCTTCTCTGCGCGCGGGTGGTCGCTCGCGCCGTCCTGGACCTACGTCGTCCCGCTCGAGGACCTGGGGGCGCAGTGGGACCGCGTGGAGGGGAACCTGCGGCGGCTCGTGCGCCGCTGCGAGCGGGACGGCTTCACCGTCACGCAGGACGACGACTTCGACGCGCTCTACGACCTGCACGCCGGCATCCACGACCGCACGGGGGCGGCGCTCTACCTGCCGCGCGACGCGTTCCGCGCCTTCTACGAGGAGCTTCGGGCGGTTGGCCTCTGCGCCCTCTACCATGCCCGCGCTCCGGGCGGCGAGGTGGGGGCGTCGCAGCTCGTGCTCCTCGGCCACCCCGTCGCACACACGGTCGCGGCGGGGACCGACCCGCGGCACGCCAAGGCCGGTGCAGCGCCGTTCCTGCGCTGGCGCGCGCTCGAGGACCTCGCGGCGCGGGGCCACGTCGGCAACGACCTCACGGACGCGTCGCTCGCGTCGGTCGCGCGCTTCAAGGCCGCGCTCGGCGCCGAGCTGGACCTGTCGCTGGTCGCCGTACGCTCGGGCGCGGTCGACCGCACGGCCGGCGCCGTGCGTGCCGCGGCCCTCTCCGCGCGTGACGGCGCGCGGCGGATGCGCGGCTCGTGAGCCGGACCGCGCGCGCAACGCGAGACGCGCTCGAGGCACTCGGCGTCCGGCACGTGTTCGGCCTCCCCGGCGAGCGGAACGTGCCGCTGCTCGACGCCCTCCGCGACTCGTCGGTGAGCGTGGTCGTGCCGACGCACGAGCTGGCGGCCGCATTCATGGCGCAGGG
>DATHTC010000055.1:0-3623 GCA_035463735.1 Gaiellaceae bacterium
GCACGTCGCCGACCCGGGCGTCGACGCCGCGCGAGCGCGCCAGCTCGACCATCCGCGGCGAGAAGTCGAGCGCGACGACCGACGCGCCCAACTCGGCCGCGACGCGGGCGGAGAAGTCGCCCCACCCGCACCCGACCTCCAGCACGTTCCGCGGCTCGGCCTCCCGCACGGCCTCGAACGCCGCCTCGCGCGCGTCGGGCCCGGCCACGCCGCCATAGACGGACGCCCGCGCGCGCAGGCCGTCCTCCGTCGCGTACTCGCGGCGGACGACCTCCGGGTCGTCGAGCCTCACGGCTCGACGATCGGCTGCCCGGGGAGCCCACGTGCGGCCTTCCCGCCCAGCCACGCGTTCACGGTCGCGCCGACGTCGGCGAACTCCCCCTCGTGGACCTGGCCGGCGGCGTAGCGACCCTCGACGTACGCGAGCAGCAGCGCGTGCTCCCGCGAGTGGTCCGTCGAGGGCGTCGTCGGGTCGCAGCCGTGGTCGGACGTCAGCACGAGCAGGTCTCCGGGCCGCAGCGCGTCGAGGATGTCGGGGAGGCGGCGGTCGAAGTCCTGGAGGCAGCGGTGGAAGTTCACGGGGTCGTTGCGGTGGCCCCAGAGCATGTCCGTCTCGACGAGGTTCACGAACACGAGCGTGCCGTCGGGGGCGCTCCGCAGCAGCTCCGCCGTCGTCTGGATCCCCTCGACGTTCGACTTCGTCGGGTGCGAGTCGTCGATGTCCTGGCCGGCGAAGATGTCGCCGATCTTCCCGACCCCCTGGACGTTGCCGCCCGCCTCCCGCACGAGCGTGAGGTAGTTCGGCCGCCGCGGCAGCAGCGAGAAGTCGTGCCGGTTCGGTGTCCGCGTGTAGTTGCCGGGCTCGCCCACGAACGGTCGCGCGATCACGCGCCCGACGGCGTGCTTGCCGACGAGGATCTCCTCGCGCGCGACCCGGCACGCCGCGTACAGCTCCTCCAGCGGGATCGTCTGCTCGTGCGCCGCGATCTGGAAGACCGAGTCGGCGGAGGTGTAGACGATCCACTTGCCCGTCCGCTCGTGCTCCTCCCCGAGCTCCTGGATGATCTCCGTCCCGGACGCCGCCTTGTTCCCGAGCACGCCCCGGCCGGTGCGGTGCATGAAGGGATCGATCACGTCGTGCGGGAACCCGTGCGGGTACGTCGGGAACGCGGTCGCGGTGACGACGCCCATCAGCTCCCAGTGCCCGGTGGTCGTGTCCTTGCCTTTCGAGCGCGCGAACAGCCGCCCGGCGATCGCCGGCGCGCCCGGCTGCGGCGGGCATCCCTCGAGCGGCTCCACGGTCCCGAGCCCGAGCGCCTCGAGGTTCGGGAGGTCGAGCCCACCGACGGCGCGGGCGACGTTCCCCAGGGTGTCCGAGCCCTCGTCCCCGTACTCGGCCGCGTCCGGGAGCTCCCCCGCCCCGACCGCGTCCAGCACGATCACGCACGCCCTCGGCATGGCGCTACTGTAGTCCGCCTATGGACACGGTCCTCGGCCTCCTCGGGCTCGTCCTGTTCGTGGTGGGCGTCGTCGGAATCGCCGCGGCGGTCACCTTCGCCGTGGTCAAGATCTCCCCTGCCCGGGACAAGCCGAAGCGCGAGGGCCCGGCCCCCGCGGAGTAGCCGCTAGACCGCCGACAGCGGGAGGACGTCCTCGAGAGGCGTGAAGTCGAGATCGTGCGCCTGCGCGACGGCCTCGTAGGTGATCTTCCCCTCGAGCACGTTCACGCCGCGCGCGAGCGCGTGGTCACGCGCGACCGCCTCGCGCAGCCCGTGGTCGGCGATCGCCTCGACGTACGGCAGCGTCGCGTTCGTGAGCGCCTTCGTCGAGGTGATCGGGACGGCGCCCGGCATGTTCGCGACGCAGTAATGCGTGACGCCGTCGACCGAGAACACGGGGTCGCCGTGGGTGGTCGGATGCGAGGTCTCGACGCAGCCGCCCTGGTCGATCGCGACGTCGCAGATGACGGCGCCGGTCTTCATCCCGCGGACCGTCTCGGCCGTGACGAGCTTCGGGGCGAGCGCCCCGGGGATGAGCACGGCGCCGATGACGACGTCCGCCTTCGCGACCGACTCCTCGATCTGGAGCGACGACGACATCATCAGCGTGACGCGCCCCGAGAGGATCTCCTCGAGGTGCCGCATCCGGTCGATCGAGCGCTCGAGGATGGTGACCTGCGCGCCGAGGCCGATCGCGATGATCGCGGCGTTGTAGCCGACGATCCCGCCGCCGATGACGACGACGCGCCCGGGGGCGACACCGGGCACCCCGCCCAGCAGCAGTCCCCGTCCCCCGAGCGGCTTCTCGAGGAAGTAGGCGCCGGCCTGCGCCGCGAGCCGGCCGGCGACCTCGCTCATGGGCGCGAGCAGCGGCAACCGCCGGTCGTCGGTCTCGACCGTCTCGTACGCGACGGCCGCGATCCCGGAGTCGGCGAGCGCGCGCGTCAGCGGCTCGTCCGCGGCGATGTGGAGGTACGTGAAGAGGATGAGCCCGTCGCGCAGGCGCGCGTACTCGGGCTCGATCGGCTCCTTCACCTTCAGCAGCAGCTCCGAGCGCTCCCAGACCTGGTCGACGGCGGCGATCTCCGCGCCGACCGCGGCGTAGGCGCTGTCGCGGAACGCGCTGCCGGCGCCGGCTCCCTCCTCCACGAGCACCTCGTGGCCCTTCTCCACGAGCTCCTTCGCGCCCGCCGGCGTGAGCGCGACGCGGTACTCGTCGGGCTTGATCTCCTTCGCGACGCCGATCCGCATGGCCGTCGAACCCTACACCGCTACCTGCGCGCGTCAGCCGCCAGCAGCAGGCCTGCGATCGTCTTCGCGTCCTCGAGCTCGGCGGCCCGCGCGACGGCCTCCTCGAGCGGGAGCCGGACGAGCTCGACGTCCTCGTCGTCGTCCGGCGACGCCTCCCCCGGCTCGACGTCCTCCGCGAGGAACAGGTGCATGCGCTCGCGCAGGAACCCGGGCGACGTCCACACCCGAGCGAGCTCGCGCCAGCGGCCGCCGGTGAGGCCCGTCTCCTCGCGGAGCTCGCGCCTCGCCGTCTCGAGCGGCTCCTCGCCCTCGTCCATGGTGCCGGCGGGAAGCTCGAGCAGCTTCGCCCTCGCCGGCTCGCGCGTCTGGCGGACGAGGACGACGTTCCCCTCGCCGTCGACGGCGACGACGGCGACCGACCCCGGGTGCTCGACGATCTCGCGCTCGTTCGGGCCCCAGCGCTCGACCACGACGTCGAGGAGCTTCCCGCTGTAGACCGTGCGGCTGGCGTCAGGCTCCATCGCGCGCAAGGCGCTCCACGTACCCGCGCTCCTCCGGGCCGAACCAGGGCGGCTCGCCCGCGGCCGCGTTCTCGGCGGCGCGCTCCGGGCGCCGCGTGGCAGGGATGACCAGATCCACGCGCTCGTCCGAGAGCGCCCACTTCAGGAGCGCCTGCGGCCAGGTTCGGACACCGAACTCGGCAAGCGGCGCGAGCTCCGCCGGTGCGGGCTCGCGTGCGAGCAACGCGCCCTCAGCCAGGGGGCGCATGACGATCACGGCGACACCGAGCTCGGCCGCGAGCGGGAGGAGCGTGCGCTCGCATGCCCGCTCGCGCGGGCTCAGCGGTACCTGCACCGTCTGGAAGCGGCCCGT
>DATHTC010000056.1:0-8132 GCA_035463735.1 Gaiellaceae bacterium
GCCGTAGTAGGCCTCGTAGTATCCGGCCGAGAGGGCGTACGCGCCGAGCATGATCCGCCGCTTCGGCTCGTCGCCGAAGCCCTCGTCCCTCGTCCGCTCGACCATCTCGTCGTACGACGCACCGTCCGCGCGGAGCGCGTAGCGGACGCCGTCGTAGCGAGCGAGGTTGGAGGACGCCTCGGCCGGAGCGATCAGGTAGTAGCACGGCAGGCCGTACTCGACGGAGCGCGGCAGCTCGCACTCCCCCACCTCCGCCCCGAGCTCCGCGGCGAGGTCGATCGCGCGCCGCACCGCCGCGGCGACGCCGCGTTCGATCCCGTCGGCCTCGTTCATCTCCCGCGGGACCCCGACGCGCACGCCGCGCAGGTCCTCCGCCTCGGGCAGGTCGACGGGCGGCACCTCGACGGTGGTGGAGTCGCACGGGTCGCGGCCGCTGACGATCCGGTAGAGCAGCGCGCAGTCGCGGACGGTGCGCGCGACCGGCCCGACCTGGTCGAGCGAGGACGCGAACGCGACCACGCCGTAGCGTGAGACGGTGCCGTACGTCGGCCGCAGCCCGACGTTGCCGCACAGCGCCGAGGGCTGCTTGATCGAGCCGCCGGTGTCGGAGCCGAGCGCCCACGGCGCGAGCCCCGCCGTCACCGCCGCCGCCGAGCCGCCGCCCGAGCCGCCGGGCACGCGCGTCGGGTCCCACGGGTTGCGCGTCGGGCCGTAGGCCGAGTTCTCGGTGGAGGAGCCCATCGCGAACTCGTCCGTGTTCGTCTTGCCGAGGAGAGTGAGGCCGGCCTCCTTGCAGCGCCGCGCGACGGTCGCGTCGTAGATCGGACGGTAGCCCGCGAGGATCCGCGACCCGGCCGTCGTCTCGATCCCCTCGGTGAGGATCACGTCCTTGAGCGCGATCGGGATCGACGTCCCGGCGGGCTCCTCGACGACGCGGAGGTACGCGTGCAGCTCGGGGTCGCGCGCCTCGATCGCGTCGAGGTAGGCGCGGTGGAGCTCGGCGGCGGAGGCCTCGCCGCGGTCGACGAGCCCGAGCGCCTCCTCGGCCGTCAGCCGGAGGGTGTCGATCACCGCGCACTCCTGGCAGGCGACCGCTCCCGCCGGGCGGAGCCCGGCTCCGCGGTCGCCTGACGGCGCAGCGCGCACGGTGCCTTCCCGGCCCGTACCTCGCGTACTGTGCCCTCCGGCCCCGCACGCCCTGCGCCGTCCCAGGAGCGCGCGGTCACGACTCGCGGACCGCTCCTGTCGGCGGGACACGGAAGGCGTCGTCCTCGACCGCCGGCGCGTTCGCGAACACCGTCTCGGTCGGCCACGACGGCCGCGGCTCGTCCTCGCGCCAGACGTTGACCACGTCGAGTGGATGCGACGTCGGGGGCACATCGGCGAGGTCGAGCTCCGCCACCTTCGACACCGCCTCCAGGATCGCGTCGAGCTGCCCGCCGAGCCGCTCGACCTCCTCCTCTGTGAGATCGAGCCGCGCGAGCCGCGCCACGTGCAGCACCTGCTCCCTGCCGATCGCCATCGCGTTGGATCCTCCCAAATCGTTCGCTTTCCCGAAGGAGGGGGCTCGTGGGGAACCATGGGTCCCCCACGAAAAAGCCGGCCCCTTGCGGGGCCGGCGGCTTTGCTGCGGTTCCCGAAAGGGCTAGATCGCCTGAACGTTCGCCGCCTGGGCGCCCTTCGGCCCCTGGACGACCTCGAACTCCACGCGCTGCCCCTCGGTGAGGGACTTGTAGCCCTCGCCGCTGATCGCCGAGAAGTGGACGAAGACGTCGTCGCCGCCCTCGCGCTCGATGAAGCCGTACCCCTTCTCGTTCGAGAACCACTTGACGGTGCCCTGAGCCAACCTTCCTCCTTGGGTACTGCGACGGCCCGGGCACCGAGCCGCCGTCCTTTGCGAAGCGCGCGAACCATAGCCCTCACACCCGCGGATATGCAAGGAGGCCGCGGCGGAACCGCGCGGCTCGCACGGCGTTGCGGAGGAGGAGCGCGATCGTCATCGGCCCGACCCCTCCCGGCACCGGCGTCATCCGGCCGGCGACCTCCATCACGCCCGGGTCGACGTCGCCGACGAGCCCCGCCTCGGTGCGGTTCATCCCCACGTCGACCACCGTCGCGCCGGAGCGCACCATGTCGGGCGAGACGAGGCCCGCGACTCCGACCGCGGCGACCAGGATGTCGGCCTCGAGCGTGTGCCGCGGGAGCTCGACCGTGCGGGAGTGGCAGATCGTCACCGTCGCGTTCGCCTGCAGGAGCAGGTGCGCCACGGGCTTCCCGACGATCGCGCTGCGGCCGATCACGACCGCCCGGGCACCCTCGACCTGGATCGAGGACGCGGCGAGCAGCTCCATGATCCCGAGCGGCGTCGCCGGGACGTGCCCGGGCAGGCCGAGGTAGAGGAGGCCCGCGTTCAGCGGATGGAAGCCGTCGACGTCCTTCAGCGGCGTCACCGACCCGATCACGCGCTGCTCGTCGATCCCGTCCGGAAGCGGGAGCTGGACGAGGATCCCGTCGACGCCGTCGTCCGCGTTCAGCGCCGCGACGCGCTCGAGCAGCTCCGCTTCCCCGATGTCGGCCGGGAGCCGCACGTCCTGCGCGACGATGCCTGCCTCCGCCGCGGCCTTCTGCTTGAGGCGGATGTAGACGTCGGACGCCGGGTCGTCGCCGACGAGGACGGTCGCGAGGCCCACGTGCCCGAGCTCCCGCACCTCCTCGGCGACCCGCTCGCGCACGCGCGCGGCGATCGCCTTCCCGTCGATCGGCTCGCCCATCGCGGGCCGGACGTTAGCCTCTCCCCCCGATGGCGCGCCTGCCCCGGAAGAACGACGCCGACTCGATCCGGGCGCGGCAGCGGGCACTCGGGCTCGACGGCGAGGTGGCGACGCTCGACCTCGAGCCGTGGGCGAAGGCCGCGGAGTCGGTCACCGGCATCGCCGTGATCCCCGTCTCGGTGGCGCAGCTGCCCGTCTCGCTGGGGACGTACGAGCTCTCGGACGACGGCGACATGGTCGAGACCGGGCGCGCCGAGGAGGAGGTGGCCGTGCCGCTCGCCCACACCGAGGGCGGACTGACGGCGTCGATGCAGCGCGGGGCGAAGGCCGCGGCGGAGTCCGGCGGCTTCCGAACGTACGTGATCGCGGACCGAATCACCAGAGCTTCTTGCTTCGTCTGCAAATCGAGCGGCGACGCGCTCGCGCTCGCCCGCTGGCTCGAGGGCGAGCTCGAGGGGATGCGCGCGTTCCTCGACTCCGCCGACGTTCCCGAGCTCTCCCGGTACGCGCGGCTGCGGGAGGTGAAGACGCACGTCGTCGGCCCCATGTGCCACGTGCTGTGGCGCTGGACGACGGGCGACGCCGTGGGGCCGAACATGATGACGCGGAACAGCTACGCGCTGAACATGGCGTACGTGCTGGACCGGGCGCCGGTGCGGCCCGAGCGCGCGATCCTCGAGGCGAACATGGGCGGCGACAAGAAGCCGTCGTACGAGTTCTTCCAGTCGGGGCACGGGAAGACGGTGCTCGCCGAGGCGACGCTGACGGACGAGGCCGTGCGCCGGGTGCTCCGGACGACGGTCGACGACCTGCTCGAGCTCGCCTGGGCCGGCACGCACGGCGCGGTCGCCTCGGGGATGCAGTCGGTGGCCTTCACGCCGGCGTCCGCGGTGGCCGCGGTGTTCGCCGCGACCGGGCAGGACCTGGGGATGGTGGGCACGTCCTCGATGGCGCACGGCGTCGGGCGCCGCGTGGAGGGCGGGCTGAACGTCTCGATCCGCTTCCCCGGACTGGAGGTCGGCACCGTCGGCGGCGGCACCACCCTCCCGTACGCCCGCGAGTGGCTGGCGCTGATGGGGTGTGCCGGCCCCGGCAAGGTGTACCGCTTCGCCCAGCTCGTGGCGGTGGCCGCGCTCGCGCTCGAGATCTCCGCGTCCGCGGCGATGGCGACGGCGGGGTCGGAGAACTTCTTCCGCGCCCACCACGAGCGCGGCGGCCTGCGCTAGCCGTTGCCGCGAGGCAGCGGTACCTGGTACGAACCAGGTACGTACCAGGTACCGGGTAGCCTCGGCCGCGTGCTCGCGCTCCTGTTCCAGTACGACGTCCGCGACGCGGAGACGTTCGAGCGCGTGTACGGCCCCGACGGCGAGTGGGCCGCGTTCTTCCGCGGCGGCCGCGGCTACGTCGGCACCGAGCTGCTCCGCGACGTCGAGACGCCGGGGCGCTACCTCGTCGTCGACCGGTGGGAGTCCCGCGACGCCTACAACGCCTTCGTCGCCGAGCACCGCGACGAGTACATGCGGCGCGTGGACGAGACGACGTACCACTACGACCGGGAGCTCCGGCTCGGCACGTTCGAGAACGTCTGGTGACCGCGACGGCCGTCCCGAGGCGCCGCCGTGCGCGCGCTGTAGGCGCGCTTGAGCGCACGACGTCGGAGGGCACGGTGTGAGTGGCACGGGCCCGGAGGGCGGCGCGCGGTCAGGCGCGTCGGGCGCAGCACGGATCCCGCCCCACCACGACCCTGCGTGCTTCGGGTGCGGCGACCCCGCCGGGCTGCGGATGGCGCTCCCGCGGGAGGAGGGGCGCGCCACGTACGAGTCCTCCCTCGCGTTCGACGAGCGGCACCAGGGCGGCCCCGGGCTCGTCCACGGCGGGATCGTCGCCGCCGCGCTCGACGAGGCCGCCGGCCTGCTCGCCACCTGGTACCGCTTCCCGACGGTGACCGGACGCATCTTCGTCCGCTACCGCCGCCCGGTGCCGATCAACACGGAGCTCCTCGCACGGGCGCGCCTCGAGTCGGAGCGCGGCCGCCGGATCCACGTCGAGGCCGAGCTCGTCGACGGCGACGAGGTCCTCGCCGAGGCGAAGGCCGCGTTCCTCCACGTGCCGCTCGAGCACTTCCTCGCCACGCCGGAAGGGCGCGCCGCCGCCGACCGGTGGCGGGAGCGGCTGGCGGGCCCGTGACGCGGCGTCTCACCGGGCGCGACGAGTCGCTCGTGCGGACGCAGCGCGTCGCGGCGCCGCCCGAGGACGCCTTCGCGTTCTTCGGCGACCCGCAGAACCTCGAGGCGATCACGCCGCCGTGGCTCCGCTTCCGCATCCTCGAGGCGCCACCGCGGCTCGGGCAGGGCTCCGTGCTCCGGTACCGACTCTCGATCGACGGCCTCCCGATCCGCTGGCGGACGGTGATCGTCCAGTGGTCGCCGCCGCGGACGTTCGTCGACGAGCAGGCGTCGGGGCCGTACCGCCTGTGGGTGCACGCGCACCGCTTCGTCCCGGTCGCCGGCGGCACGGAGATCCACGACCACGTCCGCTACCGGACGCCGGCCCTGCGCGCGGCCGTGCGCCGCCGGCTCGAGGCGATCTTCGACTACCGCGCCGACCGCATGCGGGAGCTGCTCGGGGAGCTCTGAGCTCTAGCTCTTCCGGTGCCCGCCGGACACGGCGGTGGCGAGGCCGAGGCCCACGAAGACGCCGCCGGAGACCCAGCGCTGGAGCGAGAGGTGCCGCCGCAGCCACCCGGCGCCTGCCCCGGCGACGAGGGCCCACGCGCTGTCGCTCACGACCGCGAGCACGACGAAGACGAGGCCGAGGACGACGAGCTGGAGCGTCACGTGGCCCGCCCCCACGTCCACGAACTGGGGCAGGAACGCGAAGAAGAACAGCGCCGTCTTCGGGTTGAGCACGTTGACGACGACACCCTGGCCGTAGATCCGCCGCAGGTCCCGCTCGCGGAGCTCGACGCGCGCCTCGTCGCGCTCCAGCAGGCGTCTGATCCCGAGCACGACGAGGTAGGCGGCGCCGACGTACTTCACGACCGTGAACGCCGTCGCCGACGAGAGCACGAACGCCGACAGCCCGATCGCCGCCGCCAGCACGTGGACGAGGCCGCCCGTCGCGATCCCGAGCGCCGACACGAGGCCGGCGCGGCGGCCGCCGTCGATGCTGCGCGCGACGATGTAGAGCACCGCGGGCCCGGGGACGACGATCAGCGCCAGTGCGGCGGCCGTGAACACCGCGAGCGTCGTCGGATCCGGCACGTCCGGACGATACCGCGGCGGGCCGGGAAACCCGCAGCGCGGGTCGGGACGGACGCGGATGGGCGCCAGGCCCCCGGCACGGAGACTGCTGCTCGTGGAGACGATGCGGGCGATCCGGAAGCTCGCCGCGGCGCCGGGCCTCGAGCTCGTCGAGATCCCCGTGCCCGTGCCCGCCGACGACGAGGCGCTGGTGCGGGTGGAGGCGGCCAGTGTCTGCGGCACCGACCTCCACATCCAGCAGTGGGACCGGTGGTCGCAGGAGCGCATCCGGCCGCCGCTGACACTCGGGCACGAGCTCGCCGGCACGGTGGTCGAGGTCGGGCGAGCCGTGCGCGGCGCGGCGGTCGGCGACTACGTCTCCGCCGAGAGCCACGTCACCTGCGGCGCGTGCTTCCACTGCCGCACCGGCCGCGCGCACATGTGCCCCGCGACGCGCATCCTCGGGGTCGACCGCGACGGCGGCTTCGCCGAGTACGTGACCGTCCCCGAGTCGGTGCTGTGGCAGAACGACCGCGCCAAGCTCCCGCCGGAGATCGCCTGCCTGCAGGAGCCGTTCGGCAACGCCGTCTTCGCGACGAGCACGCAGGAGCTCGCCGGGCGCACGGTCGCCGTGCTCGGGTGCGGCCCGATCGGGCTGTTCACGATCGCGATCGCCCGCGCCTCGGGGGCTGGGCGCGTGCTCGCGACAGACCGGACGCCGTACCGGCTCGACCTCGCGCGCACGATGGGCGCGGCCGCGGCCGGCGACGCGGGCGAGGTCGACGACGTCGAATGGCTGCTCGCCGCGAACGAGGGCGAGGGCCTCGACGTCGTGTTCGAGATGTCGGGCGCGCCCGCGGCGATCGACAGCGCCTTCCGCGCCGTGCGCAACGGCGGCGACGTCGTCCTCTTCGGCATCCCCGGCCGCCCCGTCGAGATCGACGTCGCCGAGTCGCTGATCTTCAAGAACCTCACGGTCACGGCGGTGAACGGGCGCCAGGTGTGGGAGACGTGGTTCAAGACGCGCTGGCTGCTCGAGCACGGCGTCGTCGACCTGAGCCCGCTCGTCACGCACGAGCTCCCACTCGAGGGGTTCGCCGACGCCTTCGAGGAGCTCGGGCGCGGCGAGGCCTGCAAGATCGTGCTCCGTCCCGAGTTCCGCGCCGAGCGCGCACTGCCGGCTGCTGCACCCGCCGAGGCGGTCGCGTGAGCGCGGCCCTGCGGGAGGAGACGGGAGCGGAGCTGGCAGCGCTGCGCGAGGCGGGCACCCTGAAGCACTTCAACACGCTCGAGTCGCCCCAGGGACCGGTCGTGCGGATGGCCGGCCGCGGCGAGGTGCTCGTGCTCTCCTCGAACGACTACCTGGGGCTCGCGGCGGACCCCGACGTGATCGAGGCCGGGATCGAGGGGCTGCGGCGCTACGGCGCCGGCACGGCCTCCGTCCGCTTCATCTGCGGCACGTTCGCCCCGCACCTCGAGCTCGAGCGGGAGCTCGCCGAGCTCTCGGGCACCGCCGCCGCGCTGACGTACGTCTCCTGCTGGAACGCGAACGAGGCCGCGATCCCGACGCTGACCGACGAGCGCACGGTGATCCTCTCGGACGAGCTGAACCACGCGAGCATCGTCGACGCGATCCGCCTCGCCCGTCCCGTCCGCAAGGTGATCTACCCGCACTCCGACATGGCCGCGCTGCGGGAGGGCCTCCGCTCCTGCGAGCGGGGGCAGCGGAAGCTCGTGATCACCGACGGCGTGTTCTCGATGGAGGGCGACCTGTGCCGCCTGCCCGACATCCTCGAGCTGGCACGCGCGCACGACGCGGTCGTGGTCGTCGACGACTCCCACGCGGTCGGCGTGATGGGCGCGACCGGCCGGGGGGTCGCCGAGCACTTCGGCGCGTTCGGGCAGGTGGACGTCGTCACCGGCACGCTCGGCAAGGCCCTCGGCGGTGCGGCGGGCGGCTACGTCGCCGCGAGCCGCGAGGTCTGCGACCTGCTCGCCCAACGCTCGCGCCCGCAGCTGTTCTCGAACGCGCTTCCCCCCACCGTCGCCTGCTCGGCCCTCGCTGCGGTGCGCAAGCTCCGCGCCGAGCCGTCGCTGCTCGCGCGCCTGCGCGCGAACG
>DATHTC010000057.1:0-8775 GCA_035463735.1 Gaiellaceae bacterium
GTCGCCGTCGACCGGCTCGAGGTGGTGTCACGCTCCGAGCCGCTGCCCTTCCAGCTCGACGACGACGGCGTCGACGAGACCCTGCGCCTGCGCTACCGCTGGCTCGACCTCCGCCGCGAGCGCATGCAGCGGAACCTCCGCCTGTCCGCGACGGTGATCTCCGCGATCCGGCGGACGATGGAGGAGCTCGGCTTCGTCGACCTGTGGACCCCGACCCTGATCAAGGGGACGCCCGAGGGGGCGCGCGACTTCCTCGTCCCCGTCCGGCTCCAGCCGGGAAGGTTCTTCGCGCTCGCGCAGTCGCCGCAGCTCTTCAAGCAGCTGTTCATGATCGGCGGGTTCGACCGCTACTACCAGATCGCCACGTGCTGGCGGGACGAGGACCTCCGTGCCGACCGGCAGTTCGAGTTCCGCCAGCTCGACGTCGAGCTGGCGTTCACGGACCGCGACGAGGTGTTCGACGTCCTGGAGCGTGCCGTCGTCGCCTCCTTCGAGGCGCTCGGCCGCGAGCCGCCGCCGCGGCCGTTCCCGCGGCTCCCGTGGCAGGAGGTCATGGACCGGTACGGCAGCGACAAGCCGGACCTGCGGTTCGGCCTCGAGATCCAGGACGCGACGGACGTCACGCGCGGGTCCGAGTTCGGCGTGTTCGCCGGCGCCGAGGCGGTGCGCTTCCTCGTCGCCCCGCGGGCGTTCTCACGCAGCGAGCTCGCCGGCCTGGAGGACGTCGCCCGGCAATGGGGCGCGAAGGGCCTCGCCTACCTCGTCGCCGACGACGCGGGCGAGGTGCGCTCGCCGATCGCGAAATTCCTCTCGGAGGCGGAGCTGGCCGCCTTCCGCAGCGACCCGGGCACCACCGTGCTCTTCGCCGCGGGCGAGCCGAAGACCGTGACGCGCGTGCTCGGCGGGCTGCGAACGCACCTCGGCCGCGAGCTCGCGCTCGCGGACACGTCCCAGCAGCGGTTCCTGTGGGTCGTGGACTTCCCGCTCTTCGAGTGGGACGAGGAGGAGGGCCACTGGACGTTCTCGCACCACCCCTTCACCGGCGTGCGCGCGGGCGACGAGGAGCTCGTGGACACCGATCGCCGCGGCGAGGTCGTGAGCCAGGCGTACGACCTCGTCTGGAACGGATGGGAGCTCGGCTCGGGCTCGATCAGGATCCACGACCAGGAGACACAGCGGCGCGTCTTCCGCGCGCTCGGGCTCAGCGACGAGGAGGCGCGCGAGAAGTTCGGCTTCCTGCTCGAGGCGCTCGAGCTCGGCGCGCCGCCGCACGGCGGCTTCGCGATGGGCATCGACCGGTTCGTCGCCCTGCTCGCCACGGAGCCGAACATCCGCGAGGTGATCGCGTTCCCGAAGGTCTCCAGCGGCACCGACCCGCTCTCGGGCGCGCCGACGGCGATGCCCGCGGAGGTCCTGCGCGAGCTCGGGATCGCGGCGCTCGCCCGCGACGCGTAGCACCGCCGTCCGGTCGTCCATACTGTCTGCGTCCGCGCGAACGCGACCGAGGAGGAGACGCTGTCGACGCACGAGCCCGACGGCGGGGGCGCTCCCGCCGAAGCCGCGCTCCCGCGCGTCGAGGAGCTGCCCACCGTCGCCCGCGGCGGGTACGACCCGGCGCACGTGCGCGCGGCGTTCGACCTCTTCCGGCGCAGGCTGGAACGGCTGGAGGCGCAGCTGCGCGTGCTGGAGAGCGCGCGCCACGGCGCGTACGTCGAGCCCTCGGGCCACGCCGTCCGCGCCGACGCGCTCCACCTGATCCGGGCGGCGGCGGCGTTCGCGGACACGCTCGAGGACGACGCCCAGCGGGCGGCGTCCCAGCTGCTCGGGCGGACCGACGGCGAGCGCGACGAGCTGCTCGAGGCCGCCCGCCGCGACGCGGTCGAGCTCGCGGGCGCGGCGCGCGCCGACGTGGAGCGGACGCTCGAGTGGGCGCGGGCGCAGGCCGACGCGATCCTCGCGCGGGCGAGGGCGAGCTCCGAGCAGCTCCTCGCGGCGTCGGGGCTCGGGGAGGAGGCCGTCGCCGACGTCGTGCGCGCGATCGTCGCGGCCGCCGAGGAGGCGACGGGACGACCGCGCGGCTCGATCTCCCCCGAGGCAGCCGACGACCGCCCGCGCGGTGAGCGGGCGGGGCGGCTGCCCGGCCTCGCGACGTGACTCCGGCGCTGCTCCAGCGCGAGGCGGCGCTCGCCGCGGTCGCCATCCTCGCCGTGGCGCTCGCGCTCGCGGTGGCGGCGCTCGCAGGCCGCGGCGGCGAGGACGCGGCCGCAGGGCAGCGCGCCGAGGCGGCAGGTGACTGGTACACGGCGCTCGCCGCGCCGTACGTCTTCGAGGAGGGCGCGAAGCGGACGAAGTGCGGGATCGCGATCGGCCCGAGGACGAGAGGTCTCGCGCACCCCGTGCTGCCGTGCGGGGCGAAGATCGTGCTCGAGTACGAGGACGTGCGCGTGCTCACGCAGGTGATCGACCGCGGCCCCGCGGCCGCCGGCCGCGAGTTCGACGTCAGCCGGCCGCTGGCCCGCGAGCTCGAGCTCCAGGGCACCCAGACCATCCGCTGGCAGTTCGCCCGCTAGCGCGCTCGGCCGGCAGCGGCTCCCGCCGGGCGGAGCCCGGCTCCGCCGCCGCCTCGCGCCGCTGAGCGCCCTCCAGTCGGGGGCCCGTGCGTCCGCACTGGTTCTTTCCCGCTCGCTGCGGGGCGCCCGGCGGCACGCCCAGCCTGCCCGCGCCCTCGGCTGGCGACGGCTCTCGCGGTGGTCGATCCGCCGCTGGGAGCACCCGGGGGTACACTGCGGAGCGCTCGACCCTGTACGCGAGCCCGCGGACAACGTAGAACCAACGCTACGTGCAAGGGAGTCGGGATCGGCCGGGCAGCACCCGGCCGGCGAGACGCCCACCTGGTGTTCCAGGTTCACGCACAACGCGGGCCGACGGCAGGGTGGAGCGCCTTCTGCGTGCCTCGTCACCTCCCGCTACGGTGGGGCGATGCGCGAGCTCATCGGGGACTCCGCGCGAGGGACGGACTTCGCGCTCGTCCGGCTCCGGGTCCACGAAGGGCGGATCGTCGCGGCCGACGCGGACGGGCTCGACCAGGATCTCCGCGGCCTGACGCTGCTCGAGGCCGCGGCGGTCGGCGGCGAGACGCTCCCGGTCGACGCGCTCGCGAACGCGCTCGGCCCGGAGGTCTCGGCGTCGCCCGACGACGCCCGCGTGGCCGTGGCAATGAGCGGCGGCGTCGACTCGGCCGTCGCGCTCCTCCACGCCGGCCGATCCGCCGTCGGCGTCACGCTTCGGCTCTGGATCGATCCCGAGGGGCCGGACGCCGAGCGCGCCTGCTGCTCCCCCGGAGCCGTCCTCGCCGCGCGGCGCACCTGCCACGAGCGCGGGCTCCCGCACGTCACGCTCGACCTCCGCGACGCGTTCCGTCGCGCGGTCGTGAACCCGTTCGTCCGCGGCTACGCGCGCGGCGAGACGCCCAACCCGTGCATCCGCTGCAACGGCGGGTTCCGCTTCGCGCAGCTGCTCTCCTTCGCGCGCCGCGTCGGCGCCCGCCGGCTCGCGACGGGCCACTACGCGCGCACCGTCCACCACCGCGGCCGCCTGCTCCTCGCGCGCGGCGTCGACGAGGCGAAGGACCAGTCGTACATGCTCGCGCGCCTCGACCCGCGCCTGCTCTCGCGTCTGTGGTTCCCGCTCGGCGAGCAGACGAAGGCCGAGACGCGCGCGCAGGCGGAAGCGGCCGGCCTCGCCGCCGCGGGCCGCGCCGAGAGCCAGGAGGTGTGCTTCCTCGCCGGCGGCGACTACCGCGACTTCCTCGTCCGGCAGGGGCTCCGTCCGGCGGGCGGCGCCATCGTCGACGAGGCCGGGAACGAGCTCGGGCGCCACGACGGCTTCTGGCGCTACACGCCCGGGCAGCGCCGTGGGATCGGCGTCGCCGCCGCGGAGCCGCTCTACGCGCTGCGTTCCGAGCCGCGCACGAACACGCTCGTCGTCGGACCGCGCGCCTCGCTCGCGACCCGCTCGGTTGCGGTGCGCGGGCGCGTCTTCGTCCCGGTCGAGCGAGTCGCGGCGAAGCTCCGGTACCGGTCGGCGGCGGTCCCGGCGACGGTCAGCACGACCCCGCACGGCTTCGACCTTGCGCTCGAGGCGCCGGCCCACGGCGTCGCCCGCGGCCAGGCCGCCGTGCTGTACGAGGGCGACGTCGTCGTCGGCTCGGGGATCGTGACCTCCTCGCCCACCGACTAGGATCGGAGCCCGATGACCGCACTCGCATTCAGCTACGGCGACCTCGCGTACGTCGCGCTGAGCGTCTTCCTGCTCGCCACCGGGCTCACGCTCGCCTACGTCTTCATCCGCCTCGGCGGAACCCTCGGACGCCTGTCCGCGTTGATCAAGGGAACGCAGGACGAGGTCCTGCCGGTGATCAACAAGGTCGGCGGCTCCGTCGACCGGGTGAACGTACAGCTCGACAAGGTGGATCTGATGACGGACAGCGCGGTGGATGCGGTGGATAACGTGGACACGGCCGTCCGGGCCGTGAGCTTCGCGATCCAGCGCCCGGTGCAGAAGGTCTCGGGCTTCGCGTCGGGCCTCTCGCATGGCGTGGCCGACTTCCGCACGCACCGCGACTTCCGTGCCGCCGTCGACACGGGCAAGCAGGCCGCAGCGCGTCGGGAGCAGGAGCTCGCCGAGGAGTTGCGAGAGGCGGACCGGGGCGCGTGAGCGACGAGATCCGGCTGACACTCCCGCGCGACCGCGACCTCTTCCGGGTCGCCCACCTCGTCGTCGGCGGCCTCGCCGTGCGGCTCGACCTCACGCTCGAGCACCTCGAGGACCTCCAGCTCGCGCTCGCCGAGCTGCTCGAGGAGCGCGACGGCGAGGGGACGGTGACCGTCGCCGTCCGCATCGACGGGGAGACGCTGCGGACGCGGATCGGGCCCGTCGACGGCCGGCGCCTCCGCGAGGCGCTCGCCGGCGGGAGCGGCGAGCTCGACATCGGCCGCGTGCTCGCGACCGTCGCGGACGACGTGCGGATCGAAGGCGACGAGGTCGAGCTCGTGAAGACCGTCCAGCGAGCGGGCTCCTGATGGCGGGACGCCAGCAGGACAAGGCCCTCCTCCGCCGCTACCACGAGCACGGGGACCTGCAGGCGCGCGAGCAGCTGATCGAGCAGTACATGTCGCTCGTGCGCTCGCTCGCACGGAGGTACTCGTACCGCGGCGAGCAGCTCGAGGACCTCGTCCAGATCGGCGCGATCGGCCTGATCAAGGCGATCGATCGCTTCGACCTCGACCGCGGCGTCGAGCTGACGACGTACGCGACGCCGAACATCATCGGCGAGATCAAGCGCCACTTCCGCGACAAGGGCTGGTCGGTGCGCGTGCCGCGCGGCCTCCAGGAGCTGAACGTCCAGCTGTCGCGGCTCGTCGAGCAGCTGACCGTCCAGCTCGGCCGCTCCCCGACGATCTCCGAGCTGGCGAAAGCCGCCGGCGTCGAGGAGGAGGAGGTGCTCGAGGCGCTCGAGTCCGGGCGCGCGTACTCGTCGCTGTCGCTCTCGCAGGGCGGCGGGGGCGGCGACGACGACGACCTCGACCCGCTCGAGTCGATCGGCGAGGAAGAGCACCAGTACCTCGTCTCGGAGGACCGCGCCGTCCTCGAGCCCGGGTTCAGGGCGCTCGACGACCGGGAGCGCCGCATCCTCCACCTGCGCTTCTTCGAGGGGCTCACGCAGTCGCAGATCGCGGCTCAGATCGGGATCTCGCAGATGCACGTCTCCCGGCTCATCCGGCGCTCGCTGGAGAAGATCCGCGAGGAGATCGGCGGCGACGTCCCGATCGAGGACGAGGCCGTCCCGCGCGGCGGCTCCGCGCGCGGCTGAGCTGACCGGCCGCTCAGGCGACGGCGGCGAGCTCGGCCAGCGGCACGAACACGAGGCGACCCGGCTGACGGACGTACGGCGCGTCGTACGAGCAGAACAGGCCGGAGTCCGAGAGCCCGAGGTCGATCCACGGGCCCTGATTCGGGAGGTCGAGCGTCACGTCATGCCCGGTCGACAGGCGGACCACGTGGACGGCAACGCCGGAGACGTAGACGGCGAGATCGCCCTCGACACCGGCGAGGCGCGGGGGCGCGCCGCCGTGGTCAACCATGGGCCACGTGCGCTCCGCCCTGCGCGCGAGCTCCCGGACCCAGAGGCGCCCGTCGACGACGCCGACGAGACGGCTGCCGTCGAGCTCGAGCCCGTTCGTCGTCCGGCGGTCGAGCCGCACGCTCGCCACGAGCCGGCCGTCGGAGCCGACGACGACCACGCTCGTGCCGCGCCAGCCGACGATCCGGCCGCGGTCGACGTCGACCACCGCCAGGTTCGTCGCGATCCGGCGGAGCGTCGGGTGCGCCCCGGAGGTCACGACGCGGGAGAGCACGCTGCCCTGCGCGTCGGGGTTGTAGACGACGAGGGCGCCGTCCGCCGCTACGCGGGGGCCGGACTCGACAGCGGGGTGGTGGCCGGAGCGCTCGACCGCGGCCCCGCGCACCGTCAGCGAGCTTCTCGTCGTCGTCCCCGTCAGCACGAGCGACACGTCGGTGACGGGGTCGGAGACCCCGTGCGCAAAGGCGCAGAACCACGCGGCGTGGCGCTGCGCGAGCACGAGGCCGTAGACGTCGTTGCAGTCGAGGTCGGCCGGGCGCGAGCGGGTCGGAGCGCGGGCGGCCGGCGTCCAGAAGAGCGGCAGCGCCGAGTCGGACGAGAACACGGCGGCCCGGCGGCCGCTCGCGGCGAGCTCGCCGTACGAGGCGCTCGCCGTCCGGCGCGTGAGAGGAACGGCGACCCGCGGGGGAGCGGCGTCGGCCGGGGCGGCCGGCGCGGTACCCGCCGCCCACGCCGGCCCGTCGTTCGTGCCGCCCGACGGATACGCGCGCGTCAGCGCGTACCCCCAAGCGCCGTCCGCCCGCACGACGGCGATGTCCGCGCTGCTCGACCACAGGCGTTGCGGGAACCGGTCATGGACGTACGCGACCCAGTTCCCGTCGGGTGACCACGCCGGCGCCGTCGACCGCTCGCCCACGGTCCCCCTCGTCAGCCGGACGGTCGCGCTGCCGTCTGCGCGCGCGACGTAGAGCTCGTCGGGCGCCTCCTGCGCGGGCGGGCGCGAGTAGGCGACGCGTGTGCCGTCGGGCGACCACGCGACGATGTCGCCGACATTCTCTGCGAGCCGGCTGACCCTACCGTCGGCCCACCGCTGGACCTCGAGCTGGGGCGAGCGCGTCTTCCACGCGCTCTGGGTCGCGTCGCCCTCGGCGCAGCACGTGGAGCTCACGAGCGCGATCGCGTCGCCCGAGGGCGACCACACCGGTCGGGCCCACGAGTCGAGATCGGTCCCCCACGACGTGAGCTGACGCAGGCTCGTCCCGTCGGGCGCGACGGCGTAGAAGCCGTTCAGCGTCCCGTAGGCGACGCGGCTGCCGTCGGGCGACCACGCCGCCAGGCCCGCGAACGTCCCCACGTCGGCTCGACTCGCGTGCGTCAGCCGCCGCTCGCCGCCCCCGTCGACGTCCGCGATCACGATCTCGAACGAGCGCGTCAGCGCGAGCCGGCGGCCGTCGGGCGACCAGGCGGGGTCGGTGCCGCGGCCCAGCCGCCGCAGGCCCGTCCCGTCCGCCGCGACGACGTACACGGCCGGGCCGCCCGGCTCCTCGCGGACGAACGCGAGCGCTCGGCCGTCGGGCGACCACGTCGGCGCGTAGCCGCCGCCGGTCGTGACGCGACGCACGCCCGCACCGGCCGCGTCCGCGACGTAGAGCTCCCAGGTTCCCGACCGGTTGCTCGCGAACGCGACGATGCCGGGGACGCCTGTCGACGGCGAGGGCGTGATCCCCGGGGTTGCGGCGGCGCCCGTGAGCGCCAGCACCGCGATCGCCAGCCAGGCACGACGCATCCGCGACCCTCCACTGCTCAACGTCGTCGACGCCCGCTCAGGCCGAATCCGTGCGATCCCGTATCTGCGACGCCGCGCGGGGCGGGCGTGCCCGCGTGCCGACCTACACTGTCCCGGTGGAGACGACCGCCGAGCTGCGGGAGGGCTTCCTCTCGTTCTTCGAGGAGCGCGGGCACAAGCGGTTCCCGTCGTTCCCGCTGATCCCGCCCGCAGAGGACCCGTCCACGCTCTTCATCTCCGCCGGCATGCAGCCGCTGAAGCCGTACTTCTCGGGCGCGAAGCAGCCGCCGGCGCCGCGCTTCGTCACGGTGCAGAAGGTGCTCCGCGCCGGCGGCAAGGACTCCGACCTCGACCAGGTCGGGCTCACGGCGCGCCACGCGTCGATGTTCGAGATGCTCGGCAACTTCTCGTTCGGCGACTACTTCAAGGACGGCGCGATCGACTACGCCTGGGAGTTCGTCACCGAGGACATGGGACTCGATCCCGACCGCCTGTGGGCGACGGTGTTCGCCGGCGACCCGGAGCTCGGGCTCGGCGAGGACGACGTCGCCGTCCAGGGGTGGCTGCGGAAGGGCATCCCGCGCGACCGGATCGTCCCGTTCCCGCGCTCGGACAACTTCTGGGGGCCGGCCGGCGACACCGGCCCGTGCGGCCCGTGCTCGGAGCTGCACCTCGACCGCGGCGAGGAGCACGGCTGCGGCCGGGACACGTGCGGCCCCAACTGTGAGAACTGCGACCGGTTCATCGAGTTCTGGAACCTCGTCTTTATGGAGTTCGACCTCCATGCCGACGGGACGCTGACGCCACTCCCGAAGCAGAACATCGACACGGGCCTCGGGCTCGAGCG
>DATHTC010000058.1:0-10108 GCA_035463735.1 Gaiellaceae bacterium
GGTCGAGGATCGCCGAGGCCTGCTCCTCCGAGAGCTCGAGGCGCCGCATCAGCTCGGTCCGGGCCGTCTCGGTGTCGGCCGCGCCGCGGATGGTGGCGATCACCTCGTCGAGGTTGTCCAGCGCGACCAGGTAGCCCTGGAGCACGTGGGCGCGCCGCTCGGCCTGCCGCAGCTCGTACTTCGAGCGGCGGGTGACGATCTCGCGCTGGTAGACGAGGTACTCGGTGACGAGCTCGAGCAGCGACAGCGTGCGCGGGACTCCGTCGACGAGCGCGACGGCGTTGTAGCCGAACGTCGTCTGCAGCGCGGTGTGCTTGAACAGCTTGTTCAGCGCCACCTGCGGGACGGCGTCGCGCTTGAGCTCGATCTGGATCCGCATCCCGGTGCGGTCGGAGTGGTCCTGGAGGTCGGAGATCTCCGTCAGCACCTTCTCGTGGACGAGGTCGGCGATCTTCGCGATCACGCCGCCCTCGCCGCCCTTCTTCACCCCGTACGGGAGCTCGGTGACGATGATCGCCGACTTGCCCCCGCGCAGCTCCTCGATGTGCGCCCGCGCGCGCATCACGACGCGGCCGCGACCGGTGCGGTACGCGTCGCGAATCCCGGAGCGGCCGACGATGTAGCCGCCGGTGGGGAAGTCGGGCCCCTTCACGTGCCGCATCAGGTCCTCGATGTTCGCGTCGGGCTTGTCGATCAGCTGGACGATCGCGTCCACGATCTCGCCCAGCCGGTGCGGCGGCATGTTCGTCGCCATCCCGACGGCGATCCCGGCGGATCCGTTCACGAGCAGGTTGGGGAACCGGCTCGGGAGCGTCAGCGGCTCGCGCCGCGACTCGTCGTAGTTCGGAACGAAGTCGACGGTGTCGGCGTCGATGTCGCGCAGCATCTCGGTCGCGATGCGTGCGAGCCGGCACTCGGTGTACCGCATCGCCGCCGGCGGGTCGTCGTCGACGGAGCCGAAGTTCCCCTGCCCGTCGACGAGCGGGTAGCGCAGCGAGAACGGCTGCGCCATCCGCACGAGCGTGTCGTAGATCGCCTGGTCGCCGTGCGGGTGGTAGTTCCCCATCACGGCGCCGACGACGTTGGCGGACTTCTTGTACGGGCGGTTCGGCTGCAGCCCGTTCTCGTGCATGCCGTACAGCACGCGCCGGTGCACGGGCTTGAGGCCGTCGCGGACGTCCGGCAGCGCGCGACCGACGATCACCGACATCGCGTAGTCGAGGTAGCTCGAGCGCATCTCCTGCTCGAGCTCGCGCGACTCGATGCGGCCGGCGTTCAGCGGCCCGCCGCCGGAGACCTCAGACATGCCATTCCTCCTGCGGAGGAATGGTCAAAGGGCTGCGGTGACGTCGTGGCATCGTCGTGTGTCCGTCTCCTCGGGCGGCCCTAGACGTCGAGGAACCGGACGTGCTTCGCGTTCGTCTCGATGAAATCGCGCCGCGGCTCGACCTGGTCGCCCATCAGGATCGAGAACAGCCGGTCGGCGGCCGAGGCATCCTCGACGTCGACCCGCACGAGCAGCCGGCGCTCGGGGTCCATCGTCGTCTCCCAGAGCTGCTCCGCGTTCATCTCGCCGAGGCCCTTGTAGCGCGACAGCTGGATGCCCTCCTTCGCGAGCTCGAGCGCGTCGTGGCGCAGGCTGCCGAACGTCTGGGCGTCGCGCGTCTTCTTCCCGTGCGCGAGCCGGAACGGGGGCGGGCCGGCGAGCTCGGCGAGCCGGTGGTAGGCCGAGCGAAGCTGCTCGTAGACGGGCGAGGCGAGCAGCTCGCCGGGGACGACGACCGTCTGCGCCGCGCTCGTCTCGGCCTCGACGACCCGGAAGGCGATCCGGCCGTCCTGCCGCTCGAGCACCGAGAGCGCGTAGCCGTTGTCGGGCGCGGCGTCGATCGCGTCGGCGAGCGCCTCGAGCGTCGGCGTGTCTGCCTCCACGAGGCGGTGCGTGATCATGAAGTCGGCCGCGGGCGGGCCGAAGTCGGCGCGAAGCCGCTGCAGCCAGCCCTCGAACTTCTCGAGCGCGTTCGTGAACCGGTTCCAGCGGGCCTCGGTCATCTTCACGAGCTCGCCGTCCCGCGACCGGATCTCGAGCTCGCCGACACGCTCGCGGACGAGGAGCTCCTCGAGCTGGGCGTCCTTCTCGAAGTAGAACTCCTGGTTCCCGA
Source organism: Gaiellaceae bacterium (assembly GCA_035463735.1). Classification (GTDB taxonomy): domain Bacteria; phylum Actinomycetota; class Thermoleophilia; order Gaiellales; family Gaiellaceae; genus DATHTC01. The sequence continues at coordinate 2,160 of DATHTC010000058.1, forward strand.
TCTTCACCTTGTAGAGCGGCGGCACCGCGATGTAGACGTGGCCGCGCTCGAACAGCTCCGGCATGTGCCGGTAGAGGAAGGTGAGGACGAGGGTGCGGATGTGCGACCCGTCGACGTCGGCGTCCGTCATCACGATCACGCGGTGGTAGCGGAGCTTCTCGATGTCGAGCTCCTCGCCGATCCCGGTGCCGATCGCGGTGATCATCGCCTGGATCTCGTTGTTCGACAGCACCTTGTTGATGCGGTTCTTCTCGCTGTTGATGATCTTCCCGCGCAGCGGGAGGATCGCCTGGTAGGTGCGGTCGCGGCCCATCTTCGCCGAGCCGCCCGCGGAGTCGCCCTCGACAATGAAGAGCTCCGCGTCCTCGGGGTTGCGGATGGTGCAGTCGGCGAGCTTGCCGGGGAGCGACGAGCCTTCGAGCGCGCTCTTGCGCCGCGTCAGCTCGCGCGCCTTGCGCGCCGCCTGGCGCGCCCGCTGGGCGGCGACCGCCTTCGTGATGATCTGCCGCGCGTCCTGCGGGTTCTCCTCGAGGAACTCGGCGAGCTTCGCGTTCACGACGGACTCCACGAGGCCGGCGATCGGCGGGTTGCCGAGCTTCGCCTTCGTCTGCCCCTCGAACTGCGGGTTCGCGAGCTTCACGGAGATGATCGCGGCGAGGCCCTCACGGACGTCGTCGCCCTCAAGGTTGTCCTCCTTCTCCTTCAGCAGCCCCTTCTCGCGCGCGTAGCGGTTGAGGGTGCGCGTCAGGGCGGCGCGAAAGCCCTGGAGGTGCGTGCCGCCGTCGTGCGTGTTGATGTTGTTCGCGAACGAGAAGACCGACTCGACGTACGAGGTGTTCCACTGCATCGCCACCTCGACGAGGCCGTGCTCGCTCTCGCCCTCGAAGTAGACGATGTGCTTGTGGACGGGGTCCTTGGCCTCGTTGACGAAGGCGACGAAGTCCCGGATGCCCCCCTCGTAGTGGAACTCGTGGTGCTCCTGCCCCTCACGCTCGTCGGCCAGCTCGATGCGCAGACCGCGCGTGAGGAAGGCGGTCTCCCGCAGCCGCTGCACGAGCGTCTGGGTCGAGTACTCCGTCTCCTCGAACACGTCCGCGTCGGGCAGGAAGCTGATCGTGGTGCCGGTGTCGCCCTTGTCCGCCTTGCCGACGACCTCCATGTCCGTCGTGGGGACGCCGCGCGCGAACTCCTGGCGGTAGACCTTTCCGCTGCGCCGGACCTCGGCCACGAGCCACTCAGAGAGGGCGTTCACGACGGAGACGCCGACGCCGTGCAGCCCGCCCGAGACCTTGTAGCCCTCGCCGCCGAACTTCCCGCCGGCGTGGAGCTTCGTCAGCACGACCGTCAGCGCCGGCAGGCTCTGGTCGGGCATCACGTCGACGGGGATCCCCGAGCCCCAGTCGCGCACCGTGACGGAGTTGTCCGGGTGCAGCGTCACCTGGATCCGGTCGTTGCGCCCTGCGAGCGCCTCGTCGACCGAGTTGTCGACCACCTCGTAGACCAGGTGGTGAAGCCCGCGCGCCCCCGTCGAGCCGATGTACATGCCGGGCCGCAGACGAACCGGCTCGAGGCCCTCGAGGACGGTGATGTCCTTTGCGGTATAGGTGGTTTCAGCCATCAAAAAAGCCCTGCAAATCGCGCATTCGCGGGCACGGCGAAGTGTATCAGAATCGCCGGTCGGAAGCCGCCCGCGCGAGCCCTGCGGCGACCGCACGCGCGACGAGCTCCCGCAGCTCCGCGTCGCTCACGCGGGCGGCGATTCGCGCAGCCTCGGCCCGCTCCGCGGGGCCGGGCTCGACGGCGCCGGCGGAGGGCGTCGCGGGTGCCTCGGTGGCGGTCTCGGGAAGCGGGCCGGGGGCGAAGCGGACGGCGGGGACGCCGAGACGCTCCGCGATCTCGGGCGCGCGGTGGCCGAGCTCGAACGCCCACACCGAGTCGGAGGTGTGCACGTGCAGGGTTCCGTCGCGGCCGATCCTCGCCGGGCACGCGTTGCGCGCGATCGCGTCGCCCACCGTCTCGCGCCATGCCGACAGCATCCGTGCAGTGTCCGCCGCCGGCCCGTGGCGGGAGAGCTCGGCGTCGACGGCCGCGCCGAGCCGCTGCGGCCCCCACCTACGCCGCGACACGGGCCTCCCCCGGCGTCACCTCGACGACCTGGTCGGGCTCGACCGGCAACGCGTCGGTGGTGGTCGCGGTGATCACGGCCTGCCCCAGGACGGCGACCTGCGCCGCGAGCGTCCTCCGGCGCGCCGGGTCGAGCTCGGAGAGCACGTCGTCCAGCAGGAGGAGCGGCGCCACGCCACGCCGCTCGCAGATCGCGTCCGCCTCGGCGAGCAGGAAGGCCAGCACCGCGAGGCGCTGCTCGCCCTGGGAGCCGAAGCGCCGGAGGTCGCGCTCGCCGGAGGCGATCCGCACGTCGTCCAGGTGCGGGCCGAGCCCCGTCGCCCCGCGCTCGAGGTCGCGGTCGAGGCGGGCCTCGAGCTGCGCGACGGTCGCGGCGGCGCCCTCGTATGCGAGCACGGCCTCGCCGAGACCCAGCGCCCCCGCCCGCTCGGCGAATGCCGGCCGCAGCGCCGCGAGCGCCTGCTCGCGCGCCTCGACGAGCTCGGCACCGAGCGACGCCACCTGCTGCGTCCACGGCGACACGGCGTCGCGCGTGGAGAGGCCGAGACCGGCCCGCCGCAGCGCTGCGTTCCGCTGCCCGACCGCTGCCGCATAGAGCGCGGGGAGCTCTGCGCGGGCCGGCGCGATTCGCCCCAGCGCGCGGTCGAGGTACGCGCGCCGGACCGCGGGACCGCCCTTGACGACGGCGAGGCGGTCCGGGGTGAAGACGAGCGTCGCGACCTCCGCGCGCAACTGCTCGGCCGCCCGCAGGGGCGCACCGTTCAGCGTTCCCTGCTTTCCCTGTCCTGCCCGGAGCGTGACCTCCAGCGCAACGGGCACGCCGGGCGCCCGCTCGCCGCGCAGGGCGACCCGGGCAGCGGTGTCGCCGAACCGGATCAGCTGCGCGTCCGAGCGCGTGCGCGGCGAGAACCCCTGGGTCCCGACGTGCAGCGACTCGAGCAGGTTCGTCTTGCCCGCGCCGTTCGGCCCCACGACGAGCACGACCCCCGGCTCCAGCGCGAGGTCGAGCCGGGCGTACGAGCGGAAGCTCCGGAGCGAGACCTGCGAGACGACCAGCTCTAGCCCGCGAGCCTGATCGGCATCACGAGGTACGTGGGGTCGTCGTCGCCTCCCTTGATCACCGCCGGGCGGAGCGGGCTGATCAGGTGAAGGGTGATGTCGTCGGCTCCCATCGACTCGATCCCCTCGCGGAGGAACTCGGCGTTGAAGCCGATCTCGAGCGGTTCGCCACTCCACTGCACCGGCAGCGACTCCTCCGCTTCGCCGACGTCCTGCGTCCGCGCCGACACCGTCAGCCGGCCCTCCTCGAAGCGGAGGCGCAACGGCGAGTTGCGCTGCACGACGACGGACACGCGGCGGACAACCTCGAGCACCTCGGTGCGAGCGAGCGGCACCTCGTGGTCGAAGGTCTCCGGAAGCAGCTGGCGGTAGTTCGGGAACTGCCCGTCGATCCGGCGTGTGGTCAGCCAGGTGTCGCCGGCACGGAACGCGATCTGGTTCTCGTGCGCGCCGAGCTCGATCGACTCGGCTTCGGAGGCGATCCGCGACAGCTCCTGAAGCGCGCGCGCCGGCACGATCGCCTCGAGCTCCAGCTGCTCTCCCTCGAGCGCGGTCTCCTTCACCGCGAGCCGGTACGAGTCGGTGGCGGCCATCACGAGCGTCCCCGGCTCGAAGCGAACGAGGATGCCGGTGAGCACGGGCCTCGACTCGTCCCGCGATGCCGACCGTGAGACCCGTGCGACCGTATCGAGCAGCGCAGCCCGGTCGACGGTGTGCACGGGGATCGCATCGATCTCCGGGAGACGCGGGAAGTCCTCGGCCGAGTACGTGTGCACGCGGTAGCTCGCGCTGCCGCACTCGACACGGACGACACCCTCCTCGGGGCGATGCTCGATCACCACCTCGCCTTCTGGAAGCTGCCGCACGATGTCGAGCAGCAGTCGGCCGGGAACGACGACGGCTCCCTCGTCCTCGATGTCAGCCTCGACGGACGAGCGCAACGAGAGCTCCATGTCGGTCGCAGCGAGGTGGAGCCGGCCCTCCTCGGCCCGCAGGAGCACGCCGAGCAGGACCTGGACGGCAGAGCGCGTGGAGACGGCGCGTGCGACGACGCCGAGCCGCTCCCCGAGCTCCGCGCGATCACACGTCGCTTTCAGCCCCGAGCCGACCACGATGTCTGTCTCAATCATTCTTTAAATCCTTTGGTCGTAGTCGTAGAGAGTGTGGACGACGGGGAAGACGTGCCTCCTGCCGATGTCCAGGGGCTCGAGCCTGGGGACGCCCGTTGGGGACATGTCGGTCAGATGCACAGGCGCAGCAGGCGTGGCCGAAAACGTCCCCAAGCTCAGCGAACCTGCTTGACCCTTGCGGTCAGTTCTTGCACAAGGTTGTACACGGAGCGGTCCTCGCGGATCAGGCGCGCGATCTTCGAGGTGGCGTGGATCACGGTGGTGTGGTCGCGCCCGCCGAACTCCTTGCCGATCTTCGGCAGCGACGAGTCGGTGAGCTCGCGGGAGAGGTACATCGCCACCTGGCGCGGGTAGACGATGTTCTGCGATCGCTTGTCGCCACACAACTCGTCGAGCGACAGGCCGAAGCGGTCCGACACCGTCTCCTGGATCCGCTTGATCGAGACCTGGGCAGCCTCGCCCTGGGGGAACACGTCGCGCAGCACGTCCTGGGCGAGGTCGACCGTCATCGGCCGGCCGGTGAGCGAGGAGAAGGCGACGACGCGGGTCAGCGCCCCTTCGAGCTCGCGGATGTTCGTCGACACGCGTCCGGCGACGAACGTCAGCAGCTCGGGGTCGCGCACCTCGATCGCGTCGGTCTTGACCTTCTTGCGCAGGATAGCCTCGCGCGTCTCCAGGTCGGGCGGCTGGATGTCCGTGATCAGCCCCCACTCGAAGCGCGAGCGCAGCCGCTCCTCGAGCGTGGCGATGTCGCGGGGCGGCCGGTCGCTGGAGAGCACGATCTGGGCGCCGGTCTCGTAGAGCGAGTTGAAGGTGTGGAAGAACTCCTCCTGGATCCGCTCCTTGCCCTCGAAGAACTGGATGTCGTCGACGAGGAGCAGGTCGTAGTTCCGGTAGCGGTGCTTGAAGCCCTCGATCCGCTTGTCGCGCAGCGAGTTGATGAAGTCGTTCATGAACGTCTCGCTGGTGACGTAGCGCGCGGTCAGGTGCCCGTTGTGTTCCGCGACGTACTGCGCGATCGCCTGCATCAGGTGCGTCTTCCCGAGTCCCGTGCCGCCGTAGATGAAGAGCGGGTTGTACGCCTGCGCCGGCGCCTCCGCGACGGCGAGCGCGGCGGCGTGCGCGAAGCGATTGGAGGAGCCGATCACGAACGAGTCGAAGGTGTACTTCGCGTTCAGCGGCCCCTCGGCCCGCGAAGGCGGCTCCGCGGCGGTGGCGAGCGGTGCGGCGGGGTGCTCGCCGCCGTCGGCGACCGTGATCTGGATCCGCCGCTCGCGTCCCGTCGCATCCTGGACGATCGCACGCAGGAGCCCGACGTAGTGCCCTTCGATCCACTCGCGGGTGAAGTCGTTCGGGACGGCGACGACGAACGCGTCGTCCGAGACGTCGACCGCTTCCGCCTCGCCGAACCAGGTGCGGTAGGTGGTCTCGTTGAGCGCCCCCTGAAGCCGACTGGCTACCTCGTTCCACACGCTCTCGACAGTCAGCTCGACTGGGGAATCCACGCTCTGGGCTCCACTCCTCCTCGACGAAAAGAGGCGCGAGCATAGCACCGCCTTCCGGCACCGGACAATACTCCCGCAGCGGCTGTGGCACAACGTGAAAAGCCGCTCTTTCCAGGGATTTTCTTGTTGGAGTCCCACCTCTCCACACCTGTGGAAAGGCACGGGGAAAACCGTCTCCCGTCAGCGGACGCAGCCGCTCAGCGCCCGTTTCGCACCCGCTCCTCCCTGTGGACAACCGGCTGCCGCGGACGCTCGTCTATACTCGGCCGACGCCGCCGCCCGGCGGCCTCTTTCTTGCTCACGCCCGACCTCGAGCCTCTCGCATGAAGCGGACCTACCAGCCCAACGTGCGCCGCCGGAAGCGCAAGCACGGCTTCCGCTCGCGCATGGCGTCGCGCGCCGGCCGGACGATTCTCAAGCGGCGCCGCAACAAGGGTCGCAAGCGCCTCTCCGCCTGACGCGGCGCCTGCGGGTGGAGCGACGTGCAGCGACGCCACCGACTCTCCCGGTCGCGCGACTTCGACGCCGTCTACCGGCACGGACGGTCGGTCGCCACGCGCTTCCTCGTCCTCCACTGGTTCCCGCGCGAGGACGCCGACGGTGAGCCACGGCTCGGCCTCTCGGTCCCGCGTGCGACGGGCAACGCCGTCACTCGCAACCGGGTCAAGCGGCAGCTGCGCGAGGCGTGGCGGGCGCTCCTGCCCGAGGTGCCGCCGGGTCAGGACTTCGTCCTGATCGTGCGGCCGGGGTTGCCCGAGGCGGTCGAGGCGCGCGGGTTCGAGTGGCTCCGCGATCGCGTGGCCGAGGTGCTGGCGAAGCGGGCGGCGTGATGGCTCGCCTCCTCGTCTCCCTCGTTCGCGCCTACCAGTGGCTCGTGAGCCCGCTGCTCGGGGACCGCTGCAAGTACCACCCGACCTGCTCCCAGTACGCCGTGGACGCGCTGCGGGAGCACGGCGCCGCCAGGGGCACCGTCCTCGCCGCGTGGCGCGTGTTGCGCTGCAACCCGTGGAGCGCGGGCGGCGTCGACCACGCGCACGACCAGAGGCTGTTCCGGGTGAGAGCGACGCCGGCCGAGCCGGGGGAGCGGCGCGCATGATCCTCCTGAGCGTCCTCTCGCCGATCGAGAACGTCCTCGAGCACGCGCTCCGGTGGCTGCACGAGTCGCTCCAGCTTCCGTGGGCGTGGGCGATCGTCGCGCTCACGCTCATCGTGCGGATGCTGCTCGTCCCGCTGACGGTGCGGCAGATCCACTCGATGCAGAACCTCCAGAAGCACGCGCCGGAGATGAAGGCGATCCAGGCGCGCTTCAAGGACGACAAGGTGCGCCAGCGCGAGGAGCTGATGGCGTTCTACAAGGAGAACAACATCAACCCGGCGGCGTCGTGCCTGCCGATCCTCGCGCAGATCCCGATCTTCATCTCGCTCTACTTCGTGCTGAAGGACTTCGAGAAGGAGGTCTTCCCGGACTACCCGGACAGCGACCTCGGCTGGCTGGGCCTCCTTCCCGACATCACGGCGCCGGCGAACTCGCACTGGTCGGGCTACCTGCTGATCGTCGTCTACGCCGTCTCGCAGCTGACCTCGACGCTGCTGATGTCGACGACGATGGACCGGATGCAGCGGACGATGCTGATCGTCCTGCCGCTCGCGTTCGTGTTCGTGATCGTCAACTTCCCGGCGGGGCTCGTCCTCTACTGGGTGACGTCGAACCTGTGGACGACCGGCCAGGGCCTGGTGACGCGGCAGATGATGCCGAAGCCCGCCGTCCCGCCGAAGCGCACCTCGCGGACGCCGGCCAAGGCCGAGCCGCCGGCGAAGCCCGAGGCGAAAGCCGACGGCAAGGCGGCACAGGCCGCCCCACGACGGGTGAAGCGGAAGAAGAAGAAGGCGCGGCGCTGATGGACGGAGACGGCGTTCGTGTCGAGGCGACGGGCGAGACCGTCGGCGAGGCGAAGTGGAACGCCCTGCGCGAGCTGGAGCGCCTCTACCCGCGCGTCGACCGCGGCGACGTCGAGTTCCAGGTCGTCTCCGAGGGAGAGCGTGGCCTCCTGGGGGTCGGCTACGCGCCCGCGCGCGTCGTCGCGTCGGCGCCGGCCGCAGCCGACGGCGAGACGCGGGACGAGACCGCGCT
>DATHTC010000059.1:0-1811 GCA_035463735.1 Gaiellaceae bacterium
GAGCGCGCCGCCGGACACGCCTGCGGCGCCTACCGCGTCCCGAACGTCGACGTCGAGGCGAGGGCCGTCTACACGAACAACCCGCCCTGCGGCGCGATGCGCGGCTTCGGGGTCAACCAGTCGAACTTCGCGATCGAGGGCGTCCTCGACCTGCTCGCGGAGCGCGTCGGCATCGACGGCTGGGAGATCCGCTGGCGCAACGCGCTCGACGTCGGCGACCGCTTCGGCACCGGCCAGCGGCTCGGCCGCGGCGTAGGCCTGAAGCGGACGCTGCTGGCCGTACGCGACGCGTACCGCGGCGCCCGCTTCGCCGGGATCGCCTGCGGCGTCAAGAACACCGGGATCGGCAACGGCGTGCCCGAGCACGGCCGGGTCGTGCTGCGCCCCGAGGCCGACGGCACCGTCACGCTGCTGCACTCGTGGACGGAGATGGGACAGGGCGTCCACACCGTCCTCCGGCAGATCGCCTGTGAGGCGCTGGCGCTGCCGGCCGAGCGCGTCCGCGTCGCCGTCGACACCGAGCGGGAGCTCGACACGGGGCAGACGACGGCCTCGCGCTCGACCGTCCTCGGCGGCCGTGCGGTGCTCGACGCGGCGGGGAAGCTGAAGGCGGCGCTCGCAGGGACGACGCTCGAGGAGCTCGCCGGGCAGGAGTTCCTGGGCGAGTTCACCGTCGACTGGACCACTCCCAACGAGGCCGCGGAGCCCGTGACGCACCTCGCGTACGCATGGGCGACACAGGTCGCGATCCTCGACGACGACGGGCGGCTCGCGAAGGTGGTCGCCGCACACGACGTCGGCCGGGCGATCAACCCGACGCTGGTGGAGGGCCAGATCGAGGGCGGGGTCCACATGGGCCTCGGGCAGGCGCTCTCGGAGGAGTACGTGCTGCGGGGCGGCGTCCCGCAGACCGAGACGCTGAAGTCGCTCCACGTGATCCCGCCGACCGGGATGCCGGAGGTGGAGTGCGTCGTCGTCGAGGAGCCGCAGCCGGAGGGGCCGTACGGCGCGAAGGGCGTCGGGGAGGCGGCCCTCGTCCCGACGGCGGCCGCGGTCGCGGCCGCGCTCCACGCCTACGACGGCGTCCGCCGGACGCGCCTGCCGATGAAGGACTCGCCGGCCGCGCTCGCCGCCGTGCCGCACCTCGTCAGCGCGAAGGAGCGCGCCGCAGCCGCGGGGCGCGCGTGATCCTCTCCGGCGGCACCGTCGTCACGTCGCTCGACCCCGTCCGGGTCGCGGCGGGCGACGTCCACGTCGTCGACGGCCGCGTCGCGGCGTCCGGCGGCGGGGAGCGGCACGACTGCTCCGGGTGCCTCGTCGTCCCCGGCAACGTGTGCGCGCACACGCACCTGTACTCGGCGCTCGCGCGCGGGATGCCGTACGCGCTCGAGCCGCCGGCGAGCTTCCTGCAGGTGCTGCAGCGCGTGTGGTGGCGCCTCGACCGCGCGCTCGACGAGGAGGGGGTTCGCGCGTCGGTGCTCGTGGGAGGGATGGAGGCGCTGCTCTCGGGGACGACCACGCTCGTCGACCACCACGCCTCGCCGAACGCGATCGACGGCTCGCTCGACGTCGTCGCCGGAGCGCTCCAGTCCGTGGGCGTCCGCTCCGTCCTCTGCTACGAGACCTCCGACCGGGACGGGCCGGAGCGCGCGCGCGCGGGGGTGGCCGAGAACCGACGGTTCGGCGGGCGGGTCCGACGCGACCGCCCGGCGCTGGTGCGAGCGCTCGTCGGCGCGCACGCCTCGGTCACGCTCTCCGACGAGACGCTCGCCGCGTGCGTCGAGGCGGCGCGCGAGCTCGACTCCGGGATC